>NZ_JBLWEX010000277.1:0-29998 GCF_048323875.1 Yersinia sp. LJYL362 | reverse complement strand
TCTGGCTGCATGTGCTTTCACAGAAAAACATGACGATCACCTGGGGATACTACTTTCGCACTGGGATTATCATGACTCTACCTGTGCTGTTTGTCACACTGACCGCACTGGCGCTGCGCCTCTCCCTTAATCTGTAATGAGATACTGATATGAACAATGTTACTCTTTATCACAACCCGGCCTGCGGCACCTCGCGTAACACGCTGGAGCTGATCCGTAACAGCGGTACAGAACCGACCATTATTTACTATCTTGAAACACCGCCCTCGCGCGATGTACTGATGAAACTTATTGCCGACATGGGGATCAGCGCACGGGCGTTGCTGCGTAAAAACGTTGAGCCTTATGAAACACTAGGGCTTACTGAAGATTGCTTTACTGACGACCAGTTAATCGACTTTATGCTGCAATATCCAATCCTGATTAATCGTCCGATCGTGGTGACGCCGTTGGGAACTCGGTTGTGCCGTCCGTCAGAAGTGGTATTGGAGATTCTTTCTGATGCCCAAAAAGGGGCTTTTACCAAGGAAGACGGTGAGAAAGTTATTGATGATGCGGGTAAACGATTGAAATAAAACTCAAGGAAGCTGTTCCTGGCTCACCTTTGTCGCTCCTGACATACGAGAGAAAAAGAGATTATTGATAACTGATGTTTGATTTAGATTCATCGAATAAATATTTCCGGTCCATATCCATTACCAAATTTATGGAGTTAATTTCAATGAGTGCGCATCCTATACGTCAAGTTATCGCAGCATGTGACAAAGCAATATCTGAGCGGAATTTTGATGAGTTGATGAAGTATTATGCGCCGGATGCCGCGCTGGTCATCAAGCCTGGGATGATTGTCAGAGGCAAGGATAATATCCGCAAAGCCTTTATCGCTATCTCTGACCATTTTAAAAATCAACTCGTGGTTGAACAGGGGGAGATGCAGGTCATCGAAGGTGCTGGGGATGCTTTGGTTATTATGGAAACGGTGTTGCATTTTCCTGATGAGCAGGGCGGTGTGGTGACCACAACCCGGCGTGCGACTTATGTATTTCGTCATGAAAACGAGGGTAGTTGGATCTGCACGATTGACAACTCTTATGGTACTTCGCTGCTGGATGGCTAGGAGTGGTTGTCGAAAAACTATTGTTCTAAAAATATGAATTAGCTGTATTCTATTTTCATGCCAAATATCTTTCGGTATTCCTATGGTTGCAACTGACTTAGATACATTGAATATCTTGAGTACCCCGATTTGGGTGGTATTACCCAAAAATCAGGAAATACTGTTTGCTAACAAGGAAGCTCGAAAAATTGCTGGAGACATCCAGTTGCCGCACATGCGTAATGGGCGCTTTTCAGCACATGCGCAGCAGCATTTGCATGCTTATCTCCCTGCTCTGGCTGTTGATGACCACGTTATTGAAATTTGGACTATTCAGACAGAAGAAAATGCTTTTCCACTGAGTTGCCGTCTCTCCTTAACTCAGCTAGAACCCTATGGCGTGGTTATTATTTTTGAAGGGCTTTATATTTCAGAAAGTGTGGTAACCCAGCCGACCAGCCCTAAGCTAATGGCAAAAGCTTATTCCCGCAGCGAACAGAGTTTTTACGAGCAATTTTTTAGTACCAATACAGCGCCAATGCTACTGATTGATCCGTCGAAAGAGGGGCTGATTGTCGATGCTAATCAAGCGGCAACCCGTTTCTATGGCTATTCGCGGGATGAAATGTGCAGGAAACACACCTGGGAAATTAATAGTATGGGAAAGGATGTGTTGCCTGTCATGAATGAGGTCGCCAAATTACCGGGTGGGCATAAGCCACTTAACTTTATTCATAAATTAGCGGATGGAAATACCCGTCATGTCCAAACCTATGCCGGGCCAGTTGAGTTAGATGGCATAAGATTGATGCTTTGTATTATTCATGACATTACTGAGCAAAAACGGCTTGAACAGGCGCTAGAACATGCTGCTTTGAAAGATCCACTGACAGACTTAGGCAATCGGCGTCAGTTCTTTCCTTTGGTCGAACATGCGCATGCTCAGAGCCAGCGTTACGGCCAAAATTTCAGTTTGATTTTATTGGACGTCGATCATTTTAAAAATATTAACGACCAACTTGGGCATCATAAGGGCGATGAGGTTCTGATTTTCCTGGCAAGAACACTGGAGTCTATCATCCGCGAGTGCGATATCGTGTTCCGCTGGGGCGGTGAGGAATTTACCATTCTCCTGCCCTCAACTAATCTGGACGGGGCATTGCAATTAGCTGAATCTATTAGAGAAACTATTCAAATGATCTGCCAACCTAACTTGCCACAGCTCACGGTCAGCATCGGGGTCGCGCAACATCAGGTGGGTGAAGATACTGATAGTTTGTTTAAACGCATGGATGAGGCGCTCTATCGTGCCAAAGCGTCAGGGCGTAATAGAGTGCTGGCTGCATAGAAACCAGGCAAGTCAATAAAAGGCATCGGTTGATGCCTTACAGTGCGGCTTATTCCAGCGGCAAATGATCCAGCGGTTTTACTTCGCGCAGGACGAATGTTGTTTGCATCTCTTTAATCCCCGAAAGTCGGCGGATAACCGACATAGCGAAGGTGGAGAAACTGTCGAGGTCTTCGGCAACCACTTGTAGCAGGAAGTCGGCATCCCCTGCGACGGCATAGCAAGCAATCACCGGTTTTAGCGCCCCAACCTGCATTTCAAACAACTTCGCTTCTTCCTCACTGTGGCTGTCAATTTTCACCCGAATAAAGGCCAAAATCCCCAAACCTATTTTCCGGCGATCAATATTGGCCTGATAGCCGGTAATAATGCCGCTTTCTTCAAGTTGCTTCACCCGCCGCCAACACGGAGAAGTCGCCATCCCTACTTTATCGGCCAACTCTTGGTTGGTCATCCGGCCAGAGTGCTGTAATTGTTTGAGAATTTTTATATCTGCCGATGTTATTAATGATGATGGCATTTTCTACCTGTTTATTATTTTATTTGGGTATATTTTACCAATATTAGCTGAATGGAGCTAATAAAAGAAAGCACTTACCCACGCGGGAGAGATATGATCTTGTGCACATCATTATGGGCAAAAGGGCATGGCTGTGGCAGATCAAATACGTATCGCAATTATCGTTAATCCCGAGCTTCCAGTTGGCTTGATTGCCAATACCACCAGTGCGGTGGGGATTGGCCTGGCGGCTAAATTTCCGCAATTGGCTGGGACGGCATTGTCCGATTCGGCGGGGCAAGAAATTGACGTTAGCTCAAAATTGCCGGTACCTATTTTGCAGGCGAATGCTGCGCAGATGAGAGAAGTATTGCTGAAAGCTTTAGCAGCCACTCATGAGCGGGCAATTGTGCCTTTTCCTGCATTTGCGCGCTCGATGCACAGTTTTCAAGATTACGAAGCGGCATTTCCATTACGTTCGCTAGCTGATGAGCAATTGGACGGTTTGGGTTTGGTTGGGCCGGAGAAGTGGGTGCGTTCATTGACTGGTGCATTAAAACTCTTGCGCTAATCAACTAGTGATTGATATGAGACATAAGCGGGCTCTGGAATAGAACCCGCCGCTGTATTTCCCTACCAATCAACGCACTACCAATCAACGTACTAGCTGAGCTGACTTAACTGCAATTGACGGCTGGCTACGCCATTGATGTATAACTCGCGATGCTCATGTTCTGGCAAGTTAATGGTCAATTCATGCCAAGCGGGTTGATAGCTTCCCGTGCGTTCAAAATTGATATCAATGCGGTGATTGTCGGTCGTAACTTGCCAGCTCAACCACAATGCTGCCCCTTGCTGCCAACGGTGGCTCTCACCATCATCTTCAAACAGCATCCCGCTGGATTGGCCGCCTCCTTTGGTGGGATAAAGCGCCAGTTCGCGTTGGGTATCTTGTTCTGCATTCACGAAAGCAATACGTCGTGACAGTGGCAGTGCTGCACCGGCGCGCACCAGCAGAGGCAGGCGCTCGAGTGGCGCATCTAAAACAATAGTTTGCCCGCCGCTATACCATTGACCGGTATGGAAACAATACCAACCCACATGATTATCCGGTAAATAGATCTGACGTTGGCGCTGACCCGGTTCCACCACACTGGCGACCAGCAAATCACGACCCAACATAAAATCGTCATTTTCCTTAAATGTGTAGCTATCGTGCTCATGATCGAGGAAAGTCGGGCGTAACATCGGCTCATCATCATGGGTCGCTTGCCATTGCAAGGTATAAAAATAAGGTAATAGTCGATAGCGCAATGCCATTGCATCGCGAATCATTGGTGTGGCAGCGGGGTACATCCATGGCTCATTGACGGTGTTATCGTCATTCCATGAGTGAATGGTAAACCGTGGATGCATTACGCCGTTTTGTACCCAGCGAATAAATAATTCTGCTTCTGGTTTATCGCCCGAAAAACCACCCACATCGTGACCGAGGTTATAGAGCCCGGACAGACTCATACCCAGCCCCATGCGGATGTTATAGCGCAGGGTTTGCCAACTGGTGCGGTTATCGCCACTCCAGGTTTGGGCGTAACGCTGCATTCCGGCACAACCAGAGCGTGATATCAGATATGGACGCATTTCTGGTGCAAATGTCTGTTGAGCCTCCATTGAGGCTCGCATCATCAGCAAAGGCATCACCGGTCTGATGTGTTTGATGGCAATAGCTTCACCGAATCCATTGCATTGCGCTGCGCCATCCCACACTTCGTATTCGTTATTGTCATTCCAGGTTGAACCAATTCCCAGTTCTAACAGTTGTTTAGTGACATTTTCCTGCCACCAATCCACGGTTTCTGGGTTAGTAAAATCAAGGTGAGAGCCTTCGTCATCCCAAAATGACGAGCGCTCGGGTAGCCCACTTTCACCATCGCGAATAAAGAGTCCACGCTTGGCAACTTCTTGATATTTTGGGTGATCTTGCAATAAACAAGGTTTGATATTCGCGGCTAATTTGATACCGGCTTGCAGGAATGCCTGGCTCATTACCTTTGGCTGCGGCACTTTTTCGTCATTCCAGTTAAACACATAGCGCTTATTGTTGATGGAGGTATAGCCGGACGAAAGCTGGAATGAGTCACACGGAATATCATGCTGCTGACATAAAGTAATGAACTTTTGTAACTGCACCTGAGCATCGGGGGCATCGGTGTAGTGCATGGTGGAGCCGCTGTAGCCGAGGCTCCATTTAGGGCCAAATTGCGTTTTACCGGTCAGGCGCACAAAGGCTTTTGTCACATCCAGCACTTTCGGGCCGAGGAACATATAGTAATCAAGGTCGCCAGCTTCGGCCTGATAACGCCGATAGGCTAAATGGTAGTTATCAATCTCGTTACCTAAGTCCAACCAGCAACTGCTGAGATTGTCATAAAACAGACCAAAGCTGACATCATCACGACGGGTGATAGTGAAAGGAATGTGTTTGTAGAGCGGATCAGTACTGGCGGCGTTATAGCCCATAGCATCCAGATTGCGCATTTCAAAGCGGCGACCCGCGCGGTTAAGATCGCCAGCTTTCTCACCCAGCCCGTAATATTGCTCATTGGGATAGCGGCGCTGATAGTGAGCAATCGCTTCTCCTTGTGGGCTGAGAAGATAAGCACTGGTTGGCCTGTCTGCCGCCAGTGGCTGCCATTCACCGTGCTGATTTTTATATTCCCATTCCAAGTACAACGGTTGATGAATGGTGATGCGCAAACAGTCAGTGGTCACCATTAACTTATCTTCATGGTGCTCCAACTGATAACCCGGCACAGAAAAGCCCGCCAAACTCAGACGATCACGACCAGACCACGGCACGTCACCCTCTGGTGCTATGCTCCAGGTGCGATTCAGTGCCAGTTCGCCATTGCGTTTAATCAGCACCCGGCAGAGGCTTGGTTCTAACACATACAGACAAAATATATGACGGTCATCGACCAGCAGTTCCAGATGGTCGGGGTATTCATTGATTAACAGCCAATTTTTTAATGTTTTCATTACAGCTTATCTCTTAAAGGAATACATCAGGCGGCCGGTTGATTTTTATTGCGGCGCTCAGCAAACAGGGAAACCAGGAATACGGCACCAATCAAATCGAAGAAGCCCATGGCGATAAATAGTGGGTTGAAGCCGATGGTGTCGGACACAGCGCCAATCAATAAAGTAAACAGGAAACTGGCTATCCAGGCTGAAGAGCCTCGTAGCCCGTTGACAGTGGCCACTTGGTTTTTATCAAAAGATTCAACCACTAATGCACTGAGCATGCAGGAGATAACCTGATGACCAAAGCCGCCAATAGAGATCAACGCAATCGCCAGATACGGGTCTTTAGTGATAGCCACAAAGGCCAGTGAGACCATCATGAAGGCACCGGTGACTGAGCTGGCGACCACCGAGTTAATGCGGCTGCAACCGAACCATTTTTGATAGAGTTTGGTTAAGTAGCCGCTGGCAACACTGCCGATATCTGCCGCGAGGAAAGGCAACCAGGCAAACATGGCGATTTGTTTTAAGTCCATACCGCGCTCGGTCGCCAAATACAGCGGAACCCAGAAGCTAAACACGGCCCAGGCGGGTTCTGCCAGAAATGCGGGAATAGCAATGCCGTAGAATTTCTTGTTTTTGCTAAGGATAGCTAACGATTTAAGGAATGGCAGCCGTGGCAATACTGGCTCATTATCCTGATGAATCAGTTCAAACTCTTCTTTACTCAGATTGGGGTGAGTATCCGGTGAATGGTAAAAGCGCCACCATAACAGCACCCAAACCATGGCTAAGGCACCGGAGAAGAGAAATGCGCCTTGCCAGCCGAGCGCCACATGGGCCAATACGATAATGGGGGGTGCTAACATTGCGCCAATGGAGAAGCCCACGCCAGCCCAGCCCGCCGCAATAGGTCGCTCCTTTTTCGGGAACCAGTCAGAAATCGCTTTGGCGTTGGCCGGTGTGGCCGCAGCTTCGGCACTGCCCATAAAGAAGCGCAATACGGCTAATTGGAACCAGGTGCCTGCTCCGGCGTGCATCATGCACACCACGGCCCAAACACTGGCGCAAATCAGGAACCCCATTTTTAAACCGATAACATCAATTAACCAACCACAGAGTGGCTGAAACACGGTGTAAGCCAACTGGAATGATGCCACTATCCATGAATACTGTTCAGTGGTCATATTCAGGCTGGTTTTTAACTCAGGGGCCAAAATGCCTAGTGAGTTACGGGTAATATAGTTAACAGTGACCCCAAGTAGAAATAGCGCCAGCATCCACCAGCGCAATGATTTTATTTTTCGTCGCCCGACAACTTTCGCGGTTTGATTAATCTCAACACTCATCCCAGCCTCCTGGTGTTGGTCAGTAGTAAATTAACCTGACCAACTTATTGTTTTGGTAAGATCCATTTTTGGTTATTAAGATTACGCCGAGTTTTAATGTGATATTAATCACACTAAAGCTGACTAATAAAATACAGTTATCTGATATTGTTGGTATTTTTATATTTAATCAAAATTAACCGGACTGATAAGTTTTTAAAATTGGTTTACCAAAACTTGATTATTTTGGTGAAAACAAGGTAACTAGCTTAAATTCGCTTTAATACGCATTTTTTTGAAAAAATTTTCATAAGCTGAGTGATATTTCAGCATTTATATTTTGTAACGCCCTAAATAGGCTATTTACCGGCTATGAAAATTTTTTCATTTGCTAATTTGAGAGAGATCACAAAATGAATGGAAAGCTAAAAATACAAGAAATAGCTAATCAGACTGGCCTTTCAATTAGCACAGTATCCAGAGTATTAGCCGGCAAAGCGAATACCAGCGCGAAGGCAAAACAGCGAGTTATGGCCTATGCGCAGTCACAGGGAATTTTGCAGAATTTATCCAGCGGGCGGTTAATGCTCAACAACATTATGGTATTTGCGCCACACCGAGCTTTTGATGTGCGCACTGATATCTTTTATTACAAAGTCATTCAGGGAATAACTGAAGCCGTCAGTCAACATGAGGTGATGATTCGCTACTGCGGATTATCTGAAACGCATAGCGATATCTCCCTATTTCTGGAGAAAATGACTACTCCTCAGACGGAAGCAGCCATCATTATTGGCATCGATGACCCGCGTATTCATGCATTAGCAGCGGGAGTGCATAAACCGTCGGTCTTGATTAATTGCCGCGACCAGGAAATGTCATTGGACAGTGTTTCTCCTGACCATCAATCGATTGGCGAATTTTCTGCCAACTATCTGATACAGCAAGGGCATCGGCGTATTCTGACATTACAATGTTTACGTCGTAACACCATGGAACTGCGGCTGGTGGGGATTAAAGAGGCCTTCGCTAACAATAATATGCATTTTGATGATAACCAACATCTGGTGACCACTCACGGTTTCGGCGCAGCGGAAGCCGAGCAGGCGATTGCCGCATTTATTGCGGGTTGTGAAGATAATACCCAACTGCCCACGGCTATTTTGGCAGGGGGCGATTATATGGCAGTGGGCGCCGTAAATGTGCTGAATAAATTGAATATAAACGTACCGGGAAGAGTTTCAGTGATGAGCATGGACGGTTTTAATTTGGCCGAAATTCATGATGTTCCGCTAACGGCAGTGCATGTTCCGCGTGATGAGTTGGGAGCGGAAGCTATCCAGTTATTGCAACGGCGTTTATTGCGACCCGACGCCCCTATCAGTAATACCCTCTTGCAAGGCAAATTAGTGCTTCGCTCTTCGGTAAAGCAAATTAATCAGAAAAGAATCTTGCCTGCGGAGAATAAGTGCTCAGATCAGTTATATGATTTGTAATGCTTATAGGATGAATATATCGCTACCAATAGACACTGATAGCCCACAAGTAGACAGTTAGCGCTATAGTTTACTGTTAGGTTTACCCACTTGATGGGGTTGAAAAAATTGAAAATAGACATAAATAGGTTTTATCTAAGTCTGATGGGGATATACCTAATCAAGTAATGAATTTAAGGATATTACCGCATGGAATTCAAAGACTATTATGCCGTAATGGGTGTCGAGCCCACGGCTTCCCTAAAAGAGATTAAAACAGCCTATCGCAGGCTAGCACGTAAGTATCACCCGGATGTCAGTTCAGAAGATGATGCTGAAAGTAAATTTAAAGAAGTTGCTGAGGCTTACGAAGTATTAAAAGATACCGAGCGGCGAGCTGAATATGATCAATTAAGATTGCACCGTAATGACCCAGGGTTTGGCCAACATCAGTTTGATCAATACAATACTGGTGGTCAACAGTGGCACAGCAATGCTGGTGGCGGCGCTAATGACTTCTCGGACTTTTTCGAATCCTTCTTTGGTAACCGCGCTTCTTCAGCTCAACACTCATCTCGTCGGGCATCTCATGGGATGCGTGGCCAGGATCTTGAGATGGAATTACCCATCTTTTTAGAAGAAACATTAACTGAACAAACACGTTCTATCTCTTACAAGATCCCGACCATTGATGCATCGGGCTTCCCTGGTGCTGAAACTTCTAAGACATTGAAAGTAAAAATACCTGCCGGAGTGGGTGATGGCGAACGTATCCGCCTTAAAGGGCAGGGGGCACCGGGCATTGCAGGCGGAGCCAATGGTGACTTATTCCTGATCATTCGCATTGCATCGCATCCGTTGTTTGATATTGATGGCCAGAATTTACAAATAGTGGTGCCGTTAGCCCCGTGGGAAGCGGCATTGGGGGCCAGTGTCGAGGTACCGACATTGACGGGGAAAATTGCCTTAACCATCCCTGCGGGTAGCCAAAGTGGGCAGCGTTTGCGCATTAAAGGCAAAGGTCTGGTCAGCAAAAAAGGAACGGGCGATCTGTACGCCATTCTCAAAGTGGTCATGCCACCGAAACCAGACGAGAAAACGCGGGCGCTTTGGCAACAATTGTCAGAGCAGGCAGCATTTAATCCTCGGAATGGATGGGAGTAACAGATTATGGCTGAAATAGAGATAACCTACACTGTGACTGAGTTATGCCAGTCAACGGGGATCATGCAAGATGAATTGGTCGAGGTTGTAGGGTTAGGTGTCATTATGCCATTAGAACCCGAGGCCACGGTTTGGGTGTTTGATGCGGATGCATTAAACAACCTTAAACGCGCCCGGCGCTTGCAACATGAGTTGGATTTGGACTGGTCTGGTGTGGCTATGACCTTGACGCTGCTTGAGCGTATTGAGCAGCTAAAGAAAGAAAACGACCAATTGCGCAGGCAACTTGATCGTTTTGTTCAAACATCTTAATAAGACAAACACGGGTTGCTGGTCCAACCCGTATTGCCTCTATCACAGAGCGGGTATTACTTAAAGGCTGCTCACACCGCCATCGACCCGAAACTCGGTACCGACGACAAAACTGGATTCATCTGAAGCCAGAAATACCGCCGTGTGAGCAATTTCAGCTGTAGTACCCATTCTTTTAATTGGCACCAATTGGCGAATTTGTTCAGTCAGTTTTTCTTCTTCACTACCCGATAACCCCAGTTTTTGTAATGCAGGAGTCTGTGTCGGCCCGGGGCTTAATCCATTAACCCGAATTCCTCTTTCAGCCCATTCTCCAGACAGGGTTCGAGCAAGTGACAGCAATCCTGCTTTACTGGCGGCATAAACACTACTTTGTGGTAAACCTATATGAACACTTGCTGAACCGCAGAGAATGACAGAGGCTGGGTTAGCCAGCAGGGGAAGCAATGATTGTAACAGGAAGAAAGGGCCCTTCAGGTTGGTTGAGAGCACCCGTTCAAAGCTAGATTCATCCCATTCTTCTATTGGATGATGAGTAACATCACCAGCATTGATATAAACGATATCCAGACGTGGCCAGTTTTCAGCTAGTTTAGCGGCCAGTTGCAATTGGTCAGCGATATTGCTGGCATCACTTTTTAGCAATAAAACAGGCTCTCCGAGTTCAGCATGTGCTGCCTGCAATGCTGTTTCACTTCGGCCAGTGATGGCGACAGTCGCCCCCTCAGCCAGGAACTGGCGCGCAGTTTCCAACCCAATGCCGCTAGTCCCCCCGGTAATCAGCGCATATTTATCTTTTAAACGATTCATGGTGAGCCTTCCATTTGGTAGCAGTGGAAGACCATTTTTAATACAAAAGTATCTAAAGTATAGTAGGTACCAATTTGATACTAATGATGCAATAGGAATGTAATGACCACTTATCAGCCCCTGACACCTAAAAATAAATCGGTACCTGATAGTGCCATCGAGCAAGAAAAGTGCCCAATGGTGCAATTTGTAGAACTTATTGCTGGGAAGTGGGCAATACCTATTCTCTATCGTTTGATAGTGACTGCCGCGCCTATTCGATTTGGTGAGCTTCAACGGGCGATTGCCCCTATTACCCAAAAAGAGCTCACTCGCCAGCTACGTGCTTTCGAGCAACGTGGGCTGGTTTATCGCAAGATCTATGCCGAAGTACCACCGCGGGTTGAATATGAGATTACTTCATTGGGGAGAACACTAAAGCCAACACTGGACTCCCTGGCGCAGTGGATGAGGGACCATCATAGGGAGCTTAATAGCGGTTTATAGCGCAGGTTATTAGAAAATCGAGAAAAGGCTGATTTTTCGCAATCTAGATTTTGGCTATCGCGTAAAGCAAGTTGGATGTACTACATTTAATATGCTGCTCATTAATTATGCAGTATCGAAAATGGCAACAATAGTTTCAAGGAGAGAGTATGAGTAAGATAACGGGTTGTTGTTCAGAAGATAGTCATCCAAATAGCCGAAGGAAAGTGCTAAAAGCCGCTTTGGGCATCACCGCGGCCAGTGTTATTGGTGGAATTGGGCTAGGGCTGCCTCAAGTATCATATGCTGCCTCTCTAACACGAGAAGAGCGGGATAAATTAACGCCCGAGCAGGTAGTGGAAGGTTTGAAGCAAGGTAATACAAGATTCGTTTCCGGAAAAATGCAGCAACACGATTATCTCGCACAAAAGCGCAGTAGTGCAGAGGGGCAATTCCCCTCAGTCGTTATCTTGAGTTGTATTGATTCCCGAGCACCTGCGGAAATTATTTTCGATACGGGGATTGGTGAAACATTCAATGCCAGAATTGCCGGCAACATTTCTAATTACGATTTGTTAGGTAGCTTGGAGTTTGCTTGTGCTGCTGCGGGTGCAAAAGTCATTTTGGTTATGGGGCACACTGCTTGCGGGGCCGTCAAAGGGGCTATCGATAATGTTGAACTTGGTAATCTGACTGGTCTTCTCAATAAAATTAAACCTGCAATCGATTCGACACAATTTGATGGTGAGAAGAGCGGGAAGAACGAAAAGTATGTTGATGCTGTAGCGAAAAATAATGTGAAGCACACTATTGATGAGATACGTAAAAATAGTGAAATAATTAATAAATTAGAGAAAGAAGGGAAAATAAAAATAGTGGGTAGCATGTATAATCTAAATGGCGGAAAAGTCGATTTCTTCATGTAATAACTTGCATTTTCTATTCCCCTTGGATATATCAAGGGGAATGTGGAAATAAATCACAGTGTTAGCAGTAATTTATCAATCCTATAATGCTTTTTGTTGACGTAACCCTCTTGGTCGAAATTAAATTTTGTGGTTATATGATGAAAGTAAAACGTGCACGATAAGGCAGTAATCTCTATAGAGTAATGAGAAGGCATTGACTCACCGCTTCGTTATATAAACGGTATGATTAATAAATAAATTTTATAGATAGGTGTAAAGAGAGCCTGTAATGTTACTGTTATGTATTAATAGTAAATAACTTGATTTGATATTATTAAATAATATTTATTCCTTGAGTTTTTTAATTATTATTGTATGTTAACTCAGTGATTACCTGCTGTTTTTGAAATGAATAAAACAAAGAGTAGATACTCTAAATGGAAATATCTACTTCATTGCTCTGAGCTATTTAATTATAATCGTTAATGTATTGATTGGTTTCATTATATTATGATATTGCTACTGATTTCATACCCACACTAGGGGTGCGGTTTTGCATTAAAAATACATTTACTATATTAAATATAATTAAAAAATATAATTTAATTGGTTTTATTCATTAAGTAAACGCAATACTAATCACTAGTTCTCTTATCACATCTATAGTGTGATTTATTTTTATTAACTGAGTGAATATATTTGTAGGGGTTATTTATGTATGTTGATACAGTCTCTGTTGTTTCTGGCAGTAAATTCATTGATATTAATGGTAAAGGAGTGATTGATTATGAAAAAGAGATATCACTGGATTGCTGTATGAACAAAATACACTTCCACTCTAAAAAATTGACTATTGATATTAATGAAAAACAAAAGAGATTGGTAATGTGTTTGTTTAATGATGTTAATAGGAAGCAAGACATTATTAAAGTTGTTTGGTATGAAAACCATAAAAGCATTTCTGATAATAATTACCATCAATTGATTCATAAATTTAGAGTGCATTTGAAAAATGCAGGTATTCCAGATGGCATTGTTAAAACCATTAATAGATATGGGCTGAGATTAGACTCGGGGATACTTAGTGCAATGGTATCTAATCAGATGACAGATAGGTTTACCGGCTATTAATAATAGAGGGTTATTTATTCTGTTTTTATGCTGAATTTACGATGTTTGAGAGGTAAGGGTGTTATCACTTTTTAATAAGATAGTCATAACACCCTATAAAATACTAATTGATAATAAAAGGTATATATTGGAAATTGCCATTATATTATGTATTTTTTATCAGATTTATGCTGGTTTTAATCGGGTAATGGGTAAGGATAAACGAACTGTTCCAGTATTATATGAAGGAGAGACTGCTGGGACCAATGATTTTAATGAAAAAGTTGAAATGATAGCTGAAATTAAAAAATACTATTTTTTTAAACAAAAAAATAGTGATAATAAATCAAAAAATGAAACCAAAGATGGCACTGATTTATATAACTATCCGATTTATATAGGGGCTTTAAAACTAGTCGGTGTGTTAGAGCATACGAAAGAAGAAAAATCTATTGCAATTATAGAAAGTAGTGGAAAACAAAATTTATACTTCGTGGGTGACGAAATAGAGAATGATACAAGTATTACTATTGTTAGAATATTAAATAATAAAATTATAATTAATAAAAATAAATCATATCACTCTCTGAATATATTATAGTTACGTATTCTATGTTACCAGTGTAATGAGGCTTTTATGTGCCGAAATAATATCAATATACTTTGTAATTTAATTTGGTTTTTATTTAAGTTTGTTGTTTTTTATGCTATTTTTCCTATAGTAGGATATACAGAGAGCTTCTCTGCTTCTTTTAGAGATGCTGATATAAAAGAATTTATTAATACTGTAAGTAAAAACATAAATAAAACTATAATTATGGACCCAAAAGTACAAGGGTTAGTCAGCGTTCGTAGCTATGAGCTATTAGATGAGGAAAAATATTATCAATTTTTTTTGAATGTACTGGATGTTTATGGTTATACCGTGGTCGAAATGCCAAATCATATCTTAAAAGTTATTCCCACAAAACGTGCAAAAGGTTCCGTTGTTCCTCTGCAAGATAATGCGGAAAATCCCCAAGGTGATGAGCTCATTAATCGCGTATTTAAGCTTAAACATCTACTAGCTAAAAACTTAGCTCCGTTACTACGTCAGTTAAATGATAATTCGGAATCGGGCAGTATTGTTAATTATGACCCTTCAAATGTAATATTAATTACAGGGCGTGCTGCAGTAGTAAACCGTTTATACGCTATTATTAGTATATTAGATCAACCGGGAGAGACAGAAGTTGAACTCTACCAACTGAATCATGCTGTCGCCGCTGATATTATTAAATTAGTTAATCAAGTTATTAACCCAGTAAATACTACAGCCAAACAAGAGTCATTCAATACCGCAACAGTGATTGCGGATGACCGAACGAATTCAGTGATAATCAGTGGTGATCGCCATATCAGGAAAACAGCTATTCAAATGATAAAGAGGCTGGATCATCAACAAGATAGTTATGGCAGTACTAAAGTTGTTTATATGAAATATGCGCAGGCATCAAAGTTATTAGATGTGTTGAACGGTGTCAGTCAGGGGAGCCAGAGTGATAAGACTAAAAAAAAATCGGGGAAGAGTCACATCAGGAATGTTTCAATCAAGGCTTATGACCAAACCAATGCCTTAGTGATTACTGCTGATCCAAAAGTAATGAAAGAATTGGATCAAGTTATTGAAAGATTGGATGTTAGACGGGCGCAGGTTCTGGTAGAAGCTATTATAGTTGAAACTCAAAATGGAGAAGGTCTAAATCTTGGCATTCAATGGGCTAATAAACTTTATGGCGGAGCCAATTTTCTTCAAAAACCAAATAGCACACAAACAAATAATAGCAGTGGAAACCCTATACCAATGATGATTGCAGGGTTGACGGCCGGTTTTTATAAAGGAAACTGGGATGGTCTTTTCACTGCCCTGGCAACTAATTCAAATAATAATATTCTTGCTACTCCGAGTATTGTCACTCTGGACAATATGGAGGCAGAGTTTAATGTTGGTCAAGAGGTTCCAGTCCTTACCTCAACGCAAACTACAGCGACAGACAAAGTCTATAACTCGATTTCGCGGCAATCTGTGGGGGTCATGTTGAAGGTCAAACCACAGATAAATAAAGGTGATTCAGTTCTACTAGAAATCCGGCAAGAGGTATCAAGTGTTGCTGATAGTTCTGATGTTAATGCAAATAATCTAGGTTCGGTCTTTAATAAGAGAGTTGTTAATAATGCTGTATTAGTTAAAAGTGGAGAGACCGTGGTAGTGGGGGGGTTACTGGATAAAAAAATCAATAAGATAATCAATAAAGTTCCTTTATTGGGTGATATCCCCTTTATCGGCGGTTTGTTTAGACAAAGCAAAGAAAAAGTTGAAAAAAGTAACTTAATTCTCTTTATTAGGCCAACAATACTCAGGGATACAAGTGACTACAGCCAAGTTACAGTAGATAAATATGCTGAATATAATAACTTACATTCTATTAATTCCAGTATGGAAAGACCAATTGATATTGTATCGGATAGAATTAGCTATGATGCTTTTAATACACTCAAGAGTGACATAATAAAATTTTATGAGATAGTTGAGATAAAAATATGAGCCAAGATAAAGTAGAATCGCTACCACTCACTTTTAGCTGGGCAAAGGATAATGGCGTGATCTTATCTCCTGCCGACAAAGGATATCAACTTATCTGTCGTAATTCCGCTTCCCTCGACGCAATACTGGAAGGTAACAGAGTTGGGAATAAACCTATTTCAATTAATTTCGTTACTGACGATGAATTTGATAATAGCCTTGCGGCAGTATACCAGAATAGCTCAATGCAATCGCATAAAATAATGAACTCTATCAGTGATGAAATAGCCATTTACTCATTTAATGGTGAACTCCCTGTGAGTGAAGATTTACTCGATAGTAATAATGAAGCACCAGTAATAAAGCTAATAAATACAATTTTGGCAGAGGCAATTAAAGAGTTAGCATCAGATATCCATATAGAGTCTTTCGGTGAAAAAATCACGATAAGGTTTCGTATTGATGGCGTATTAAAAAATATATTAGAGCTGCCGCGACGAGTTGCATTATTATTAGTGTCACGGGTTAAAATCATGGCAAAGTTAGATATCGCTGAAAAACGAGTCCCACAGGATGGGCGTATCGCACTGAGTTTAGCCGGTAAAGCTTTGGATGTTCGAGTCTCGATATTACCAGTAAATCATGGTGAACGTGTGGTCATGCGGTTGCTAGACAAACATAGCCTCAAATTAGATTTAGAGTCTTTGGGGATGTCACAAAAAAACTGCCATCTAATGAAGACATTGGTTCTCAAACCTCATGGTATAATATTGATTGTTGGCCCAACAGGCGTGGGGAAAAGCACCACACTTTATGCTGCTTTAATGGGAATAAATGCCAGTGAACGGAATATCATGACAGTAGAGGATCCTATTGAATTTGACATCGATGGCATTTCCCAGACGCAGGTTAACCCGAAAATAGATATGACTTTCTCACGCAGCCTAAGAGCTATTTTGCGTCAAGATCCTGATGTTATTCTTATAGGTGAAATACGAGATATCGAAACAGCACAAATAGCAGTACAAGCCTCATTAACTGGGCATTTGGTATTATCAACATTGCACGCCAACAGCGCTATCGGTGCCGTCACCAGGCTCAAAGATATGGGGATTGAACCATTTATGTTATCAAGTTCATTATTGGCTGTATTATCTCAACGCCTGGTTAGAAAGTTATGCACTGAATGCCGAAAACAATATGATTCCCCACATGAAATATTGCAAGAGTTAATTGGCCCTGAGAACCTATCTACAGATAGGTACGGATTTAGTGCAGTAGGTTGTGATAAGTGTAATACGGTAGGCTATAGAGGAAGAATAGCCTTACATGAACTGCTGATTATTGATACCAATTTGCGTGAAGCTATTTATAAAGGAAAAAGCGAGCTTGATTTAAGTCAGTTAGCTAAACAATATACTCGTAGCATAGAACAAGATGGAATTGACAAAGTTATCGCAGGTTTTACAACAATAGAAGAAGTAATGAGGATAAATTTAGAGGAAAAATATGCCTGTATATGAATATACAGCTAAAAATAATAAAGGAATTAAAATAAAAGGGAGTGTTGAGGCTGATAATATATTAGCCGCAAGACAAGTTATTTATCAAAAAAAACTGTGTTTATTAAATATAAAGATAAAACGCATCAATAGATTTGCGCAATGGATGACATTTTTAAATACTATAAATAATAGAGATCTTATTTTAATCACCAGGCAAATGTCTATTTTAGTCAATGCAGCAATCCCATTAGACGAAGCTTTAGCACTAATTGAAAATCAAAGTACGAAGAGTAAAGTAGATAGAGTGATTCATAAGATAAGGAAAAGAATCCTTGAGGGACATTCCCTTTCCGATTCTCTCTCACAGTTTCCGGCCATTTTTAATTCTCTTTACCGATCTATGATTGCAGCAGGGGAACTATCGGGTCATTTAGGTCTCGTATTATCTAATCTTGCTGATCATATTGAGCAAGCACGAAAGGTAAAAAGTAAAATAACTCAAACGTTAATATATCCAGCGATTTTGGTTTCGGTATCTATAGGGGTTATTGCCATACTGTTAACGCTGATAATCCCTAATATAATTGAGCAGTTTGTTTCCTATGATAAAGTGTTACCGTTATCGACCAGAGTACTCATGGTTACCAGTCATTGGATTGAGGTCAACATTTTATCTATTATTATAATTTTAGTTATATTTTTATTTAGTATTTATGGAATATCGAAAATAAGAAAAGTAAATAGATTTATTGAGTTTTTCTATTTAAAACTACCCATATTTGGTAGCTTAATATTCAAGCTAAATATTTCTCGATATATGAGAATGATGGAAATTCTAAGTTCCAATGGAGTTAACTTGATCAGATCGATGGATATTAGTACTAGTGTAGTTACGAATTTATATATTAAACAGAGATTAGATGATGCAGTTATATTAGTCAGTGAGGGCGGTAGTCTATCATCATCTTTATCAAATAGTCGCATTTTCTCACCTATGACTATACATATGATCGCTTCAGGCGAACGTAGTGGGAAATTGGATGATGTGTTAAAAAAAATAACAGATATACAAGAGCAAGAGATAATTGAAGAGATAAATGTATTTGTGATATTACTGGAGCCGGTAATAATGATATCTATGGCTTCTTTTATATTTTTCATTGTATTGGCAATCTTTCAACCGATACTTGAAATGAATAATTTGATTTTTTGATTTTAACTTAAGGATATATATGAGGAATATTAAATTTAGGGGGTTTACATTATTGGAAATGATGGTGATTATTTTAATATTAGGGTTGCTTGCTAGTTTGACTATACCTAGTGTAATGAGTAATAAAAATAGAGCTGATCAGCTAAAGGCGTTAAGTGATATTGCCGCCATAGAAAATGCTCTGGATATGTACAAGTTAGATAATGGTTATTATCCAACGGAGTCTCAAGGTATTAGTTCATTAGTTATCAAACCAATAGAATTACCGATACCTAATATTTATCCTAAAAATGGCTATATTAGGCGTTTACCTAGCGATCCATGGGGTAATCCATATTTGATAAATAATCCCGGTCGGCATGAAGAAATTGATATATTCTCATCAGGACCAGATAGAGAAATAGGGACTGATGATGATATAGGTAATTGGTCTGCATCATTTTCTGAAACTAAAAAAGATAAAGACTGATAAAACTGAGAACCATAGAAAGCTAATAGGTGATTATTTGCCAAGTTATAATGGTTTTACATTATTAGAATCTTTACTCTCGATGGCTATTTTTTCCGTAGTGGGTATTAGTCTTATGCTTGTTATTAGTGAACAATTGATACAGGTGAAAAATCTAGAAAATAAAATAGTGGCTTCTTTGGTGGCTGAGAACATATTAGTGGATATTAAATTAACAAAAAATAGTCAAAGTGAAAATTGGCAAAAGGGAAGTGATTTTATCATTAACAATTTATGGTATTGGCAGTCAAAGGAAATAAAAATGAAAAATATTAGTGTTATTACTATTGAAGTTCGCAGCCAAGAAAATAGCAAGGTTCCTGATTTCATTCTGGAAGGATACCGTATTATTAATGAATAAAAAAAACATCCAAGGTTTAACGCTATTAGAGATTTTACTAGCCATAATTATATTCACTTTGATAAGTTTGACTGTTTACCAGGCTATTACCGTTACCAGCATAGGAAGTCGTGCCATTAATATAAAAGCAATGCAAGTTAGTAGGTTGCAAAGGATTGTTAACATGTTGGAACAGGATATTTCACATGCGGTTATATACTCTCAATTTAATGAGAAAGAAATAATTCACAATGGCATTAGAAGTGGTGCGTTATTTCTGGATAGTGACGATTTTGGTATTATGTTTTTATGTGACATAGGTATTAACACAGACTTGGCATATTATTCACAATCACAAATTTTTGGGTATCGTCTACGAAATGGTCATTTGGAAAAGTTAACATATAGTTTGAATATTAAACAGCCTAAAGTATTAAAAATTCTAGATGGCGTTACGGCATTCCGCATTCATATCTATCATAAAAATAGATGGTTAAATGAGTGGACCGATACGAATTTTTTACCCGAGGCAGTTGAATTAATTATTGAGATGGAAAATATCGGGATTATCAGGAAAAAAATCATCTTATTGAACTATGCTGTTTAGCGAATGGTGAAAAAGTGAAACAGAGAGGCGCAGCCCTATTACTTGTTCTGTTTAGCATTCTGCTGATGAGTACAATGGTTTCTACCACCTATTTGTATCTATCAAATATGATCTATTTTGTTGGAGATAGCAGAACCAAACAAGATGATAAACAGTTACTGTTAGGTTCTGAGGGTTTTTTTTTAAATAATATAACCAAAGAGATTTTAAATGGTGAGGGTTTTGGTGGTACCTATTCTAAGTTATTAACATCTCCTTCAGCTATCAGTATAAATAATAGAGATGTAAATTATAGCTTAATTGACAGAACAAGTTGCTTCAATGTAAATACTCTTTATGACTCTTTTAGTAATATGAGTAAAAATAATAAATATTATCCGTGGCTAGTATTAGATAACATCTTACAGTTAAATAATATTGTTTCATCTGTTATCAATAAATTAATGACAATACTTATCCAATATCCATCATATACATCTAATTTAGACCATATTGATAGTTTCTTTTTAGCTATAGGACAAGCTTTCCAGAAGGATAACTCAATTGATAAAATACTCAATATTAGCAGTGAAAATTTCTTGTATATAGCCCCACTAGTTTGCTCTAGAAATGATAATACATTGCTTATCAATGTAAATATGTTGAATATTAAAAGTAGTTATCTGGTACAAGCTATTTTTATGAACGAAATTACGGAAAGTGATGTGTATAAGGTGATTTTATCTAAACCTGCTCAAGGATGGTTAACAGTTGAATCTTTCTTTGAATCCCTTGCGAATAATTCATCGGTTGACATAGATAGAATAAATGAATTGAAAAATATTGGAATATTGAAATTTTCTAATGATGAATATTATTTTTCATCTAACTTTAAAGTTGATAATGGTGATTCTCAGTTGATGAGTCTTTTTCATGTAAAGGGGAATGCTATTTCCGTATTACACCGAAGGTTTATCTTATAATGGATAACGTAAAAAATGCAGGTTTATCCTCTAAAACGCTGATTATTAGATTGGGTAGTCATGCAACTGATCCTATTTACTGGTATACCGAAGTGGTAGATGAGGGGCATAGAAAATCAGGGCAGTTATGTGATCATACAAAATTAGATAATATTCCGTTTCTTTTGAATTATAATGTGAAGATATTAGTTTCAACGAGTTATGTTATTTTTAGGAAAATAGATGTAATAGACAGGGGGATTTTAAAAAGTGAACAATCACTTGCGTTCTCTATTGAAAAAACAATTGTTAGTAATATCGAGAATTTCCACACTGTGATATTAAAATCAGACCGCAATTTTTGTTATGTAGTTGCCGTTGAGCATGAGTTAATGAGCCGTTGGTTGGGATGGTTAGCAGATGTAGGAATCTCTCCCACCGTCATGATTCCAGATGTATTAGCGCTACCATTTGATGATGGAAGATGCGTTCCAGTGAAGCTGGGTGATGAATGGTTAGTAAGGAACAGTGAAGTATCGGGTTTCTCAGTTAATGATGATATATTTAAAAAATTATGTTTATCAACTCTAATATTTTGTCCTGAAAATAGATTTAGTCATGTTTATAACCAAGCTTCGGGTCTTCATGCTACGGGCTATTGCGATGTATTACGCATTATGGCAAATAATATTGAAAATAATCATGTTAACTTACTGACAAGCCGATATTATCGCCATAGGAAAAAGACTATTAGTAGTGCTTCTTTTTTTAGATCTGTTTACTTGTTTTTTTTATTATCTATCGTGATGTGTTTTAATTCCTGGTGTTACAAAAATGATATATTGAGAGATATTCATATGCTAGATGTAACTTTGCAAGATTTCCATATTCAATATCCATTAGTGCAACAATATGCAGATGAAGATAGTATTAATGTCAATAAGGATTTTTATCATTCAAATGAGAATGTAATTAAGCCGGATTTAATTTTTTTACTGCATGGCTTAGTTGAAAATTTTAACAAATTAGACATCACGATAAAAAATATCATTTTCTTCAATGATAAAAACAAAGCTAACTTTAACATGAGAATTATAAACGTAGATGGGATAGATCAAGTGTTAAATAAAATGTATCAAAAAAATAATAAACTGAATATCAGTAAAATAACTAATAAGGATGGAACATGTAATATTATATTTGACTATAACTTATGACCTTAAAAAATATTGTGACTATTTCTACATTGTTTATAGCACTTGGTTTTTTTTGCTTTAGTGTGAACACCTCATTGGAGGTTAAAGAGCTATTAACAAAATACTCCCTATTGAATAGTAAACTTGTTGGTTATTCATCTTTAGCTGAAAGGATAAAAATGGAAAAGGTTTCGAAATCTAAGGTGAACGATCATTTAAGTGATCGTGTTAGTAATATTTTAAATACATTATTTAATGATGGGGTCATTAATATTAAACTTACGAATATGACTCAAGATTATATTTCATTCACTATTGAAAATAGTGATATTATTAAGCTTATTGATATTTTCTTTACGCTGACACAGAATAAAAATATTGAAATAAGTTATTTAGATGTAAGGTTTGTTGAAAGTGGTGATTATATTAATTGCGCTATTATTCTGCGGAAAAATTATAGTAAGGTATCTGCAAATGTCATTTGATATGTTTTTTTTAATTAGTGTTTTGTTTTATTCAGTACTTGGTCTATGTGTGGGGAGCTTTTTAAATGTTGTTATTTATCGCCTCCCTGTAATGGTTCTCAATAGCGTCCCTACAAATACAATGAACAGCAAAGATGTGAATTTTTTTAAAAACAGATTTAACTTATGTTTCCCGAGATCTTTTTGTCCAAATTGTTATCAGCCTTTAAAATTGGAGCATAATATCCCTCTATTGGGATGGTTACTTCTACGTGGTATGACTCAATGTTGTCATCAAAGAATCAATCCACGATATATAATCGTAGAGTTATTGACTCTTTTTTTGACACTATTTTCAGTTTTTTTTATTCAAGATGGATACTTGATATTTTGTAGCTTATTATTCTTGTGGGCTATTATTCCCTTGGCTTTTATTGATATTGAACATTACATTCTTCCTGATTATATTACGTTACCATTGCTATGGTGTGGGCTTATTATTAATATAAATAATTCATTTTCACCTTTATCATTTTCTGTTTTAGGGGCGGTTACTGGCTATATATTTTTGTGGTTCCCTTATTGGATATTTAAAGTTTTTAAAAATATAGATGGTATGGGATACGGCGATTTTAAGCTAATGGCAGCCTTGGGGGCTTGGTTCGGCGTCATTGCCATTCCATTTTTAGTCTTACTTTCTTCCTGTTTTGGAATTATTGCATATATTATTATTAATAAATTACTCAAGAAAAAAATAGAATATTTAGCATTTGGCCCTTGCATTGCTTTAGCTGGAGTTGTGTATTTGTTCTGGGGAAAGTATATCAATTTCCTGTTTTACTAAGGAAGGGGGCCATAATGCTTTCAAGTTCACGACATTTTATTTTTGTTTCTTTTTTATTACTTTTTATTTCTTCATATCTAATTTTTGTCAGGGTTTTTATATGAGTGTACAATTCATTTGAAACATTAATCTCATTTTTAGTTATCATTCTCATCGCAGTATTAATTATTTCTCTTTCATTCGGTAGTTTTTCTGTTTTACAGTTTTCTTTTAGGAAAAATACTCCCGATGTTAACGCTGTTATTTTTTCTACTTTGAATTTATCATCTATACCGTTTTTATTATTTAACTGACATCCCAAAAAAAATGGAGTGAGTAAGATAATTATTTTTACTTGTCGTAGTCTCATATGTTCCTTTTATGTGGTTAAGTTTTATTACTATTTTATAAATTGTATCTTATAAAATAGCTCTTGATGACATTCGTTTTTTGTTATTCGTTGTTTTTTATTGATAGACTTCCTCGGTGGTAATGTAATTTATTCTTTTTTTAAATTTAGTTAGAATTTATTGTTTTTGATTTTTTTATGCCTTTATATTAAGGTCTGATGATATTATTTCTGTTAGTTTATAAAATCATGTCTTTAAGTATGAGAGATAAAATGGACGAAATAATTCTTGGAGATATTATTTTTACTCCACTAAAAAGGACTCTTAGTAAGGGGGGCTGTGTTTCCAAGATAAGGAATAAAGAAGCTGAGGTGTTGTCTTTATTGTGTTCTCACTACCCTGAAGCCCTTTCTCGTGAAGATATCGAAGAGAAAATATGGGAAGGTAGCTATGTTACTGATAATACATTGACGCAAACAATTAGTAATTTACGTCATGCTCTGGATGACAAGGAACATGAGATAGTCACTACGATTCCTAAGAGAGGATACAGCATAGGTATTAAGCCAGATTTTACTGACACTTTTTCTGCCAAAAATTTGTCTATTACAAACACCAATACCTCAGATAGCCTTAATATTGAAATGAATAGTTCTTCTTCAGAAGATATTAGTTTAGCTAATAAAATTATTACTCTCATTTTCTGCTGTCTTTGTTTGTTTTTTTCATTCAGTATGACATTTTACTATTATCAGGTAAAAATAATTAACGTAAAAAAATTACCTATCTTGGTGAATTTAGATGAAACGCAGGATAAGGAATTTTTGTCATCTTATAACAAATCTCCGTACATCTTTTTAAAAAAACAAAAAAATGGTGATTACAATGCCTGTAAATATCAGAATGGAGCATTGCAGTGCGAAAAAAAATAATACAAATAATGTGTACAAGTCTTTTTGTTAGTGTAGGGCTAGGGTATATCTTGGGACGCATTTATTCATTTTATCATCCCATGAATTGTTTGGAAGGGTACTGGGAGATTAATTATGACCTTAATAATTTTAGAAAAGGTTATCATGTTTGTTCTAGAGTCAGTGTTTTAGACAGAGAAATAAATGTATCTGCAGACGTATATGATGGAGGCGATTATGTGAAAGCTAGACGTGATATCATTTTTAATGTACTAGATGTTAAGAGGAATATATTTATTGGTAAGGTGTTGTCTCTTTCTATTGCTGATGGCAAAGATTATTATTTGAATGATTTCTTAAATACACCTTATGCCGTAAGTTATCCTATTTTTTATCAGTTAAATGAAAATACTATTTTAATGGAGCAATCACAGGGACACCCTGTTAACAGCTTGCGTTTGTTAACTCGAATTTGATAACTGAGTATGACGCTCTATTTATTGAAATATATCTGTCATATTGGATGCGTAATATTGGTTTATTACTCACAACTTAGTGTAAAAATAATGTTCTCTCGCATCGGCTCTTTTGTTATGAAACTTGTATCTGGTGTTAAGTCTATAAGCTCATTTACGAATGCAAAATTCGGGATCTTATCAGGCCTTATCTTGGTTATTAGTCTATTCTCCTTGCTCCAGCTATTTTCCATCGGGTATTTATCTCATATATTGGATAACACAAAAGATAATGTTGAAAAAACACATCATAGTCATCAGCAAGAAGTATTAATGGATCGCGCTAGAATGGAGTTATTAATTGCCAGCGATAAACTCAATCGGGCAGGTGTCTATTATATGGTGGATAAAGAAACAGGTTCTGAAGGCAGTTGGCAGAGTCTCTTGAGTGAAGCAACACAATCTATGCAGCAGTCACAAGATAATTTCCGTCAGTTGTTATTGGTTTCTGCCAATGATGATCGGCCTGAGTTTATTGCTTTGAAGGAAAGCTATCAACAGTTGTATCAAGGTCTATCAGAAATTAGTCAGGGAATGGCCAAGAACAGTAATATAGATGCCTTTTTTGAAGTCCCTATTCAAGGTTTTCAAAGTGATTTTACTGAAAAGTATTACCGTTATTTGCAGGAAAGCGAAGATAACCGCACGGTAATGGATAGCCAATTGCTCTCTTCTTTGTCCTCGGCAAAACAGGCCGTTATCGTTGCATTGGTTATTTTATTGTGTCTTGCATTCTCTGTTTGGTTAGGTGTGACTCGCTGGGTTATTCGGCCACTTAATTATCTGATTGCCCAAATTCATGTGATTGCTGCGGGAGATTTATCTCATCAGATTGAGCATAACGCTTTTACTAGCCGGGAAGTTCGGTTGTTGGCGGTCAGCATATACCAGATGCAACAAGGCTTAGTGGCATTGGTTAGCCAGGTACGCGGTGGAGTCGATGTTATTCTAACGGGCGTTAATCAAATCGCTGCAGACAGCCATCGTATTTCTGAGCAAACGCAATCACAAACGCAGTCATTGGCAGCCACGACAGAGAATATGTATCAACTTACCGAGCGTGTAAAACAGAATTCTAAGAGTGCAGATCAGGCAAATCAATTGGCCAATGAAGCCAAAAATATTGCCAGTCAAGGTGGCGATATGATGTCTAGTGTAGTTAATTCGATGGCTGATATTTCTGCGGGCTCGCAGGAGATAGCCGAGATCATCACTTTGATAGAGTCGGTAGCTTTTCAGACCAATATTCTGGCTTTAAATGCTGCAATTGAAGCTGCTCATGCTGGTCAACACGGGCGGGGATTCTCTGTTGTTGCACGTGAAGTGGGAATATTAGCACACCAAAGTGGTCATTCTGCTCTGAATATTAAACGCCTTATTGGTAACTCTTCCAAATCCATATCAGCAGGTGCGAATCTGGTGGGGCGATCTGGCGATAATTTACGTGCAATTATTGGCTCGGTTATAAAAGTGACTGATTTAATGGCCGAAATATCAGCAGCATCACAAGAACAAAGTAAAGGTATTGAAGATATCACCGCACGGGTAGGAATGATTAATGAAGTCACCCGATTGAATGCTGATTTGGTCGATCAATCCACTCAATCCTCTGAAGTGTTGCAGAAACAAATATTTCAGCTAAACCAGTCGGTGGCGCGTTTTTGTTTACCTGCCATAGTACGCCCCCCTCAACATATTAATGAGGAGGTCGCCGTGAGTTTTTAATGTGCCATGATAGTTGTTAATAATTCGCGCCAGCCAGACGGATTTCCATAATATTCACTAGCGGGTAAAGGCGTTATTTTTCCCTGATCGTTTTCCAGTGCAAATGTTGGAAAGCCGTGCCCATGTACTTTAGCCAGTAATGTGCGGCTTTCAGCAATATGCTGGCTGGATGTTATTAGTGCAGTATTGTAGGCATGAATAAATGCATCACTATTCAGCCCAAGTTCCATCGCCAGTTCAGTTAATACGCGGGTATCTGTAATACGATGGCCTTCAACATAATGAGCGTGTTGGATGCGATGAAGCATCGCTGCACCGCGACCTGCAAGTTCTTCCACTGCCAGAATAGCGGCAATCGGTGGCGTGGAGTCCATCATAACCGAGGTATCATTGAGTAATTTATTAAAGTAGCCGTCACCAAAAATTTGCCCAGTGAGCTGCGCAATACGTCGGTCATGGGGCATTACATATCCACGCCACTGGCTGTCTATCTGGCGACGATTAGCCCCAGACATCATTCCGCCACCATGTAATACCAACGTGAGTTTAGGAATATCTTGTACAGCTTGTACCAGCGGTGTGGCACCATAACACCAGCCACATAATGGATCGAAAATGTAATGTAACTTTGTGGCAGTCATCGTATCTTCCTCTATTGTCTTTTCTGGCGCGCTCATTGAGTGACGATAAGCATTAACAGTTTACTGCGGCCATTTCATTTCGTTTTTAAGTACCTTGGCACTTAATTCCAAACTGGATTCATCTTTTAGGTCGGGATAATGTTTTTTCATTGCTGTAATCAGTTCGGCTGAGTCTTTTGCTTTAGGAATTTCTGCATTTAAGGTGGTTAAATAGTTTTGGGTAAATGTCACTGATTCCAATGTTTGTGGTGCATTATCAAGATAATGTCCTGGAACCACTGTGACGGGTTTTAAGGCTTTGATTTTTTCCAGTGTTGTCAGCCAATTCTGGCGAGACTCAGGAGTTTGAGTATCGGCGACCCATAAATGAATATTGCCTGAGACCGCGACACCACCTACCACGGCTTTCAATGACGGGATCCAGACAAATGTCTTTTCTGGCGATGGCCCATCTAAGCCTTCGACACTAATTTCCTGCCCATCAACAGTAAAGCTTTTGCCTTGCAACTCTTGTGGAACAATGACTTGTGTTGGAGCATTCTCTTTGAGAATAGGACCCCAATAAGCCATTTTCCCCTCTTTAGTGGCCTTAATTTCTTCAATAGTTTGCGGTGTGGCGATGACTTTGGCTTGTGGGAATGCTTTAGTAATGACATCCAGACCGAAATAGAAATCAGGATCTGCCTGGCTGATATAAATAGTGGTCAGCTTTTTGCCGCTTTGCTTAATTTTCTTCACTAACGCTTCAGCATCATTGCGCTGAAATTGCGCATCAATCAGAGCCACTTCTGTTTTACCGCTAATAATTTCAGACGATACCGGGAAGATGCTTTTTTCTCCGGGATTATAGACTTCCATTTTTAGCTGTTCAGCGGCATGAGCTGTTGATACAGCAGCGAAAGTTGTCAGGCCCGCAAAGGCCATTTGTAATAGTGTTTTATTTAACATGTTTATTTTCCTGAGAGTGGCTGGGGTATGGGCTAGATAATAGATTGCTTATATCGATAGAAAAACCCGATAATGGACAATTGTTTGTTGCTTAAATCGAGCTAATTATGGATAGAATTACCGCAGCAGAGGTATTCGTCACCATTGTTGAGCGGGGCAGTATGATTGCCGCTGCGGAGGCTTTGGAGATGTCGCGGGCTATGGTGACACGATATTTGGCTGAGATGGAGCAGTGGGCAGGCGCTCGTTTGTTACACCGGACAACCCGTAAGCTAAGTTTAACTCATGCGGGAGAAGCGACCCTGGCGCGTTGTCGGCATATGCTTGAATTTGCTAAGGACATGGATTTAGTCGAGGGGCAAGAAAATGAAGAACTGCGCGGTTTATTGCGGATCAGTTGCTCTCAATCCCTCGGGCAAAGTGCAGTGGCGATAGCTGTTACTGACTATTTACGCCGTTATCCTCAGGTCGCAGTCGATTTACAAATGAATAACCGGTCCGTCAATCTGGTAGAGGAACGTATTGATTTAGCACTGCGCATTACTAATGATTTAGATCCAAACTTAATCGCTCGTCCGCTATCTATCTGCCATTCAGTTGTTTGTGCTGCACCGAGTTACCTGTCAGCCAAAGGAATGCCGAAAACTCCACCTGATTTGGCCGTTCACAACTGCCTGACATACTCTTATTTTGGTAAAAGCTTATGGCATTTTGATCAACAAGGCGTTAAATCATCGGTTGCAGTAGGTGGAAATCTCAGTGCCAATGAATCAGTTGTTTTACTCAGCGGAGCACTAGAGGGCGCCGGTATCACTTTGCAGCCCAGTTACTCTGCTGCACCGTATATTGCTAGTGGTGAGTT
The DNA here is from genome assembly GCF_048323875.1 of Yersinia sp. LJYL362. Classification (NCBI taxonomy): domain Bacteria; kingdom Pseudomonadati; phylum Pseudomonadota; class Gammaproteobacteria; order Enterobacterales; family Yersiniaceae; genus Yersinia; species Yersinia sp. LJYL362. The sequence goes on along the minus strand of NZ_JBLWEX010000277.1, from coordinate 347 downwards.
AATCAGGTTATTGCCCGATTATCAGCCGCAGGCGATGGGAATTTATGGAATCTATACTTCGCGCCGACAAATGCCAGCCACATTAAGGTCGATGCTAGACTTTCTGGTGGAGTGGTTTACTACCCACCCCCTGCCTAATTGAAACCGCAGCGGTGTTAGCCACGCGGTTACATTCTCAAACATATTTTTATTATTAGCACAGAGCTTAAATTATTTTGAATTTCATTCAGTTATCAATGAAGAGAAAAATATATTACTTATCATGCTAGTTATAACTCTGTTCATTACTGGTCATTATTCCTTAACTCATGCTATTTCTATCGTACCCGTCACCTGGAATTCGATTG
>NZ_JBLWEX010000276.1:0-29909 GCF_048323875.1 Yersinia sp. LJYL362 | reverse complement strand
CTTTTTCCAGCCGATATACTAGCCCAGCAGCCCGAAAACTGACATAGCTAAAACTCGAGACGACTCGCAAACAAGGCAGATTAGCCCCAGAACAAAGGGGCCATACAGCTATCTCTCTACGGATGGGGTTGGTTCTACCTGAATGCAAGGTTTTCGGGGAACAGTGTATGAGCTATCTGCCGCAGGTGATTGGCTTGTATCAGGTCATTCTGATACTGGGTAATCATGATAAGGCTTTGATAAACATTAGGATCATTGTGCAATTGAATGTATTGCTCAGCCCATACTCTGAACTGGCTCAGTAATGCCGGAGCGGGATTGTGGTTAAATTGCAGCAACAGATTGATATGTCGAATATATTGGTATCTTTCCCACTGTATATAAGGATTTACCAGGTTGTCTAATGGCTGCATGTTAACCAAACCACTTCTTTCACTCAGTGTCAGTACTCGGCCAGTTTTAAAGCCCGTAATCATAAATAGCAAGGTGCAACAGGCTAATAGCACAATAATGCCATGCAGCCAGCGCCGCCAATGAGATGGGGGAAGCGGCCTTGATATCAATATATGTTCTGGAACCATCAATCGGCCCAATAAAATCAGCACCAACCAATGCGCGGCAGATTGATAAAGAGGGAGTTCGGTCATCAGATGCAACGCTATCGGTAGAGTTAGCACCCAGAGAGGGAAAACAACCTTGGGCTGAATCAAAAGCGGTTTTATATATCCGATAGCTAATACCAGCATCCCCACCAGTGCCACAATGCCGCCCTCGGCCCAGCCATAAAGCACTTCATTATGGGGATGAGAAGGAAAAGAAAAGGGGGTAGGCACACCTATGTTTTGTATCAGCTTTTGGGCAAAAGCAGACTCAAAGCTACCATAACCCCAGCCTTGCCACGGTTGTTGTCGTATCATGAGCCAGGTGTATTCGAGTATTAACCAGCGCTCTTTATTACTCCCCTCTTTGGATACCAGCGAGCCGCCGATCATCTGCTCCAGCAGATAAGCAGCTACCAAGAGACTGATCAGGCTGCATAGCCATAACCAGGCCATTTTCCGCTGACGCCCGTAATAGAGAGAAAGCAATAATAAGGTTGTTACTCCTCCGACCCAGCCAATCCTTGATTGCAATAGCAATAACATGCCGGGGAAAACCAGTAGCGTAAGGGTGCTTATGATTCTTATGACACGGTAGCTTGAAACCATAAACAGATAGGCTGCGATGGCATAACCGGTTGCCAAATAGCTAGCCAGAACATTGACTTGCTGGAATATGCCATAAGGGCGTTGGGCAGGATCAAACTCCATCCAGTTATCCGCCGTAAAAACAAACCATTGCAGTAATGCTAACGTGACCTGCCCCCAAGCAGACAACAGTATCAGTAACAGCCAGCCCTGCCGCGTAGTAGAGCTTAATTTCAGCCGAAAAAACCCCAGTAGCAGAATTATTCCGCCCCACAAACCGAGTACACGTGGCAACCAGGCTCCGACATGTTGTAATGATGCAGGCCACAATCCAGGAAGCGTTATCATCAGTGCGCCAATCAGTAGCCATAGCTTGCCCGGAGAGGTCACCACATGGGGTTCTTCACTTTGTGGCCAATAGAGTGTCATCACCAGCAACGCCATCATGGCCCAGATGATGATGTTATGAGGAAGATGTAGTCCGGAGCCGCCTCGATTTACCTCATAGTGCAGCATGGAGATAAATGTAACGGCCATGAGCAGCAAAACAATGAGGTTAACTTTGCGCGCTGAAAGTGTCGGTTTTATGGATGGTAAAGATAGTAATTTCATTATTTTCAATTGGTTGCTGTTTTTCAGACATGGCAATACCGGCTCGTTCGTTAGCGGGCTATTAGGTATCGTGAGTCATAAATACTCAATAAGAGCGATTATCTTTATTTTTCAGTTGGATAAGCAATAAACCAGCGTAATGAATTCATCACTTTAGTTTCTGACATTTTTACTCGATTTTCATCGACCAACTTCATTAATACTAACCTTGCAGTGTAAATATCCAGCTGTGCTTTATCAGCAAGTTCTCTTGTTTTTGGCCAATTGATTACAGGAGGTGGAGATTCGCTGAACTGTTCTTTAAGAGCATGACAGTATTCTTCCAATATCCCCATAACTTCTTCTTTACGTTGGTCCTTAGGTTTCATTGATTAATTCCTCATGTGATTTAAATTTTAAGAGTATCTTATTTTTAATTTCTAACATTCTTATTGTTGGGTTTGTGCTTCCCACATATTGATTGGAAATTTCCTACAAATAAAAAGACTATTCATACAAGTAATATTCTATCTTCTTATTTATTTTATATGGCTTTTATAATTTTTATTCTCATCGTCAAAAATTAGTGCGAATAAATTTAACAATTAGAAGAAAATACTTAGGCTAATAATTATTCTCTTTAACTTTATAGGTAAATAAAAGATATTTCTTTATATTTCAAATGATAACTTTATTGAAAGTATAAATACTCATTAAATTCAGCATGTTATGTTGGTTTTTGTGTGATAAAAAATCACGTACATTTTAATTAAATAAAGAAGTGACAAGGTTTGAAGGTAATATAGCTAAGCTTTTCCTGCTTTTACCGTTAGACTTATAAGGATTTAATCTCGATTATAATTTGACTTATGGAATAATCAATCATTAATTTTGAAAAATAGACTTTTAGCGATCTAATCTGTCGATTTGTTCTTTTTTTTAGAGCTATATGTCGAATGTGCAATGTTTATCGATCAAAGTTATCGATATTATTGTTTTAAATTAGCCAATTAAGTTAAACACTCTGAATTTTGACGCTTTGAATTAAATGACTATGAACCATGACGTTATATTTGTATTATCTGCATCGAACAAAAGGGCTCTATCGTTATTTAAATTCTTTCTTAAGATGTAGGAATTTCTCAATTCCTCCATTTCAACTTTATGGCTCTAGGCTGTTGGCGGTTTATTTTCTCGTATTTAATCGATAAAAAACCGTATGGATTTATATTTTTAAAACTACTTCGATGCGGCATTTACTTTGATTTTATTAAGGTAATTCAGCGGGCAAATTTTAATTGTGTATAAAGGAATCACGTAATGAAACTGAATAAAACTATCTTGGCTGCTGGTCTGGTATTAGGTTTTGCTTCTATGGCTAACGCGGCTGATCAAGGCCAAGGTACTGTGACTTTTAATGGTTCAATCATTGATGCACCTTGCTCAATCGCAGCAGGTTCAGATGCACAGACTGTTGAAATGGGCCAGATCTCTAACGTGGCACTGCAAAATGGCGGCAAATCATCGGCACATGATTTCAAAATCAAATTGGAAAACTGTGACACCACAACTTTGAAAACTGTAACCACCACCTTTGGCGGTGCAGAATCAGCAGCAGTACCTGGCCTGCTGGGTATCACTGGTGTTGCTGAAGGTGCTGGTATTGCGATCGTCGATGGTACTGGTTCTGTTATTACTCTGGGTACTGCGACTGAGCAGCAGACTCTGGTTACGGGTAACAACACCCTGGCATTCTCTGCTTACCTGCAGGGCAGCACTGCATCTGATGCTATCAAACCAGGCAGCTTCTCAAGTGTTGCTGACTTCACCCTGGCTTACCAATAAGTCACTCTTTTCTAATTGGACATGCGGAAAATCCGCATGTCTTTTTCTCTTGAAAAAGAGACGTATTGGATGAGCTAGGTGATTTATGTCCAGGTCATTTTTTTTAATAGTGCCTCCTTCCTTACTGATGGCGTCATTGCTGAGTTTGTCGGTAATGGCAGACCCCATGAAGACAGATTGGGGCCGCGTGAGTATGGAAGGAAGTATTACTGATACTGCTTGTGCGATAGATCCCGGCAGTCTGGAACAGACGATTGATATGGCGATTTTCCCTATCGGTCAGTTAGTTCAGAACGGTGTCGGGGATGAACACCCGTTTGCGATCCGCTTGCTCGATTGCACGATAGTTCACCCAGATCCAGACAAGTCGAACCAGCAGCATTTTGTTGTGACATTTGATGGTGCTGCGGACGGTAATAATTTTGCGGTTAATGGTGACGCCGAGGGAGTGGCAATGCAAATCATTGATGATAAAGGCAATGTTTCGAATCCCGGGGTGGTATCACCGGAGATCAATATTATCCCTGCTGAGATGAAACTCAATTATGCCCTGCGGTTAGTGGGCAATGGCAAGACGCTGCGTGCTGGAACTTATCATTCTAGCGTTCGTTTCAAATTGGATTATTACTGATTTCAATGAGTAAGGTGACATATCTCATGGTATCCGCTCGTTCCATCACCTCCGGTTTTGCCCGTCGTGATTTATTGCGAATTTTGATTGCAGTTGCATTAAGTGGCAATGCTTATGGTGTGTTGGCCAGCGATAACATTCAGTTTAATACCGATGTATTGGATACCAAGGATCGCGCTAATTTTGACCTGAGCCAGTTCTCCCAACGCGGCTACATCATGCCTGGGAATTATAACTTGTTGGTTAGCATGAACAAACAGGAGCTTAGCGAACAGCCGATTGTGTTCTACGTCTCAGAAAAAGATGCAAAAAAAAGTGAGGCGTGTTTAACACCCCAGTTAATCGAGTTGTTGGCATTGAAAGAGGATAGTTTCAAAAAGCTGACCTGGTCGCGTGATGGGGAGTGTCTGGATATTAGCAGCTTACCCGGCTTGACCGTGGAAGGTGATTTGGCGAAGTCATCGCTGTACTTGAGTGTGCCGCAAGCCTGGCTGGAATACAGCGAACCGGATTGGGATCCGCCTTCTCGCTGGGAGGAGGGTATTCCCGGTGTGTTGTTCGATTACAACTTGTTAGGGCAATTGAACCGCCAGGAAACGAATAATACCAATAACAATACGTTAAGCGGCAACGGGACCACCGGCGCTAACCTGGGTGCCTGGAGATTCCGTGCTGACTGGCAGATGCGTGTTGACCAATCATCGGGTTCATCGACTGAGCGCCAATGGGATTGGAGCCGTTATTACGCTTATCGCGCAATCCCGAGTCTGGGAGCAAAGTTGACGTTGGGGGAAGATTTTCTGAATTCATCCATCTTTGACAGCTTCCGCTTTAACGGCGCTAGCCTGGCGACGGATGACAATATGTTACCGCCAAATTTACGTGGCTATGCCCCTGAAATTACGGGTGTTGCTCGTACCAATGCGCGGGTAGTTGTCAGTCAGCAAGGGCGTGTGTTGAGTGAAACGCTGGTTGCTGCCGGCCCTTTTCGTATTCAGAACTTGAACAGTTTTGTCTCTGGGACGCTGGATGTGCGGGTAGAGGAACTTGACGGGCAAGTTCAACAATTTCAAGTGAATACCGCCAGCATTCCTTACCTGACCCGCCCCGGAATGGTGCGTTACCGTATCGCTGCCGGTAAGCCTTCGGATATCGGGCATCGGGCGGAAGGGCCAATGTTTGGCACCGGGGAATTCTCCTGGGGGATCAACAGTGGCTGGTCACTGTTTGGTGGCGCGATGAGTGGTGAAAACGAATATCAAGCGGCATCTATGGGGATTGGCCGTGACTTGATGGAATTTGGTGCGGTGTCGGTTGATATGACCCAATCATGGGCAACTTTACCCGAGCAAGGCACTTTGAGCGGTGGCTCTTATCGAGTCAACTATTCGAAAAACTTTCAGGAAACAGGCAGTCAGGTGACGTTTGCTGGCTATCGCTTCTCTGAACGTAATTTTATGAGTATGAGTGAATATCTCGACGCGCGTTATCGCAACAATGACGTGGGTGGCAATAAAGAGATGTACACCATCAGCTTTAACCAACAATTTCAGGATTTGGGGCTGAGCGCGTATCTGAACTATAGCCATCAGACCTATTGGGATCGCTCGGCGAATGACCGCTATAACCTGGCACTCTCGCGTTATTTTGATATCGGTAAAGTGAAAAATGTCAGTTTGACCTTCTCTGCTTACCGTAACCGCTATAACGAAAGTAATGACGATGGCGTGTATTTGTCCATGTCGATGCCATTTGGTAACAGCGCAACCATCAGTTATAGCGCGACGGTAAGTGGCAGTGAACATAGTCAGCGAGTGGGCTATACCGATCGTCTGGATGCTCACAACAACTACCAGATTAATACCGGGGTAGCACGTAGCGGCGTGTTAGTTAGTGGTAACTACAACCACATAGGTAATAGTGCGGATATTAACGCCAATGCCAGTTATCAGGAGGGGCAATACTCTTCCGTTGGGTTAGGTATTCAGGGCGGCGCAACTATTACAGCTGAAGGCGGTGCTCTACATCGGGTGAATACCCTCGGCGGCACCCGATTGTTACTGGATACCCAAGGTGTATCTGGCGTTCCGGTTCAGGGATATGGCTCATCAATACGCACCAATCAGTTTGGTAAAGCGGTAGTCGGTGATGTGAATAGCTATTACCGCAATCGGGCCAGTATTGATATCGATAACCTGGCTGACGATGTTGAAGCCAGAGGTACCGTAGCACAGGTCACACTGACCGAAGGTGCTATTGGTTATCGCCGCTTTAATGTGATTTCCGGCGAAAAGGCGATGGCGATGATACGTATGGCAGATGGCACATCACCGCCATTTGGGGCCACCGTATTAAATGAAAATCAGCAAGAGACCGGTATTGTTAACGACGATGGTTCCACTTACCTCAGTGGGATCAAAGCGGGTGAAACCATGTCAGTGCGTTGGAATGGTGAGGCGCAATGCAGCATCACCTTACCGAAGGCGCTTTCTCCAGCAATACTGGCGAATCTACTGTTGCCTTGCCAGCCAATAGCCACGGGGGATAAACCTCCGGTATCACAGTAGAAAGGTTTAGTAATGAACCTGCGGGTCAGTGCCCGTTCAGATAAGCGAAAAAGTGAGTTACCGCGAGGTTCTGACAACATTAATTTTAGAGAAAAAGTAATGAATTCGAAGGGAAAAGTAATGAAAATGAATAACAAATTGCGTATCACCACCATTTTGGTGACGGCACTGATGACTCAGCAAGCAACAGCCGCGATTGCACTGGACAGAACCCGGGCCATTCTTAATGGTGGCGATAAGTCGATCAGCTTGAATATCAGCAACCAGAATAAGGAATTACCTTATCTGGCGCAGGGATGGATTGAAGATGATCAGGGTAACAAAATCAATTCACCGTTGACGGTCGTTCCTCCGGTTCAGCGGGTAGAGCCGGGCGCGATGAGCCAGTTAAAAATACAAAGTTTGCCTGCGGTGAATCAGTTGGCGCAAGACCGGGAAACCTTGTTCTATTTTAACCTGCGCGAAATCCCACCACGGTCGGACAAGCCCAATACTTTGCAGATTGCTTTGCAAACGCGCATCAAACTTTTCTACCGCCCTGCGGGCATCGTGCCACAAAAGGCTGATATGTCGACACCTTGGCAGGAGAAGTTACAACTGACTCGTCAGGGTGATCGCTATCAGGTTAATAACCCGACGCCGTATTACATCACGCTGGTCGATGCCAGTGAGAGCAAAACCGGCAAAACGGCAGCAGGTTTCAAGCCGCTGATGATTGCACCAAAAGCGCAGGGCATGTTGGATGTGAGTGCGGCGGCATTAGGTAGCAAGCCAGTGCTGACTTATGTCAACGATTTCGGTGGTCGCCCAAAACTGATCTTTGGCTGTACGGGTAGCTCGTGTTCTGTGGTGGAAAGTATCAAGTAACAGCGTATTCCGCTACGACGCATAAGAATAAGACTGGACGGATGTCTGGCTGAATGATGAAAAAGGAAGATGCGATGGCTGTTAATTGTAGGGGAGTAGTGACCCGGCTGGCCATGATTGGGGTGACAGCCATCGTAACATTATTAAGTAGCCCGGCATGGGCATTGAATAAGACTGCGACGGTCAATGTCTCGGTCACTATTTTTGCCGCGCCACCTTGTGTGATTAATAGTAACAACACGATCAATGTTGATTTTGGCGATACTGTTCTGACCTCAAATATTGATGGTGTTCAATATATGAAGCCGGTGAATTATACGTTGAACTGTACTTCGGCTGCCTCTAATGCATTGAAATTAAGCATCATAGGCAATGGAGCCAATTTTGATACCCGTGTTCTGAAAACGAGTAATGCAGCTCTGGGGATCAAGTTGATACGTAATGGGCAGGAATTTCCACTGAATACTGCATCCAATTTTACCTATCCGAATGTTCCTGTCTTGCAGGCGGTACCGGTCAAACAAACCAATACAACGTTGAGTACGGGTTATTTTTCCGGCACAGCGACTCTGGTTGTGGAGTACCAGTAATGAAAATTAACGCATTGATATCCGGTGGGGTCGTTGCTGTGGTGCTAGCTCTCGGTAGCTCGTTTGCCTATGCTGACAACATGCTGTTCTCCGGCACATTAATTAATCCTCCACCCTGCGTGATTAATGGTGGCAGCACGATAGATGTACCTTTCGGGGAAAATTTGGGTGTGAACAAGATTGATGGCATCAATTATACCCAGACTGTGCCTTATAGCGTGACGTGTGAAACAGTCAGTAGCAGCTTGGAATTAGGTATCACGATTGTCAGTCCTTCCGTGACAACATTTGATCCCGCAGCGATACAAACCGATGTTCAGCATCTGGGAATTCGCATATTGAAAAATGGTATTCCTTTTGCGCTTAATACCCGTGTGGCCTATGACAAAAATAACCCACCGGAACTTAAAGCTGTGCCGGTTAAGGCTACTGGATCAACATTAAGCGAAGGAAGCTTTGAGGCTACCGCTACATTATTAGTGGATTATCAATAGGATCAAATGATGACTAATTTAAATCTGCTGATGCGCGCCGTAAAAACTATTTTAAGTATTCTTATTCTGAATGTTTTTGGGGCTGTGCCGGTATTGGCCGCTGATAATATGCGTTTTCATGGCGCATTAGTTGCTGAGCCTTGTACGATTCGTCCGGGTGATGATGCTATTAGTTTAAATTTTGGCACTGTCGTTGATAAATACTTATATTCGAATCAACGAACGTTAGGAAAACAGTTTCAAATACATTTGGTCGATTGTGATGTCAGCTTAGGTACAACTGCCAATATTATTTTTACGGGTAATGATAGTGTTAATTTACCCGGATTGTTGGCAGTTGACAGTAGTGATATGGGAATCGCTATTGGTCTTGAAACATTGGCAGGAAAACCGTTGTATCTAAATCAATCGAGTGACGATATCGCACTTGATACAGGTAATAATATTATTACCTTGAAAGCTTATGTTCGGGGGGAGCCGGATGCGATAACTCAACGTACCATTAAACGCGGTGAGTTCAGTGCAGTCGCAACATTTAACCTGCAATATTATTAATGAGAACATCTTACTAATTTTATTTCAATACAAATATGTTAACGCTGAAACTTATTATCATCCGCTTAAGTGCAGATATGCAGATAGAGACAATGGAACCTAAACGAATGACACAGCCTAATATGCAATTTCGTTATAAATATTGCTGGCTAATCGCTTGCGTGCTGTTCTTATTTCCGCTTTATAGCCAAGCCAGTGCCTGGGTTTCGACCCAAACGCGAATAGGCGGCCAATATACCGGAACATTCTCCTGGCCAAGTGAGGAACTGACCAACGTACTTTGTACCTCCTCATCTTGCTCTGTGGCTATCTGTCACTACTCCAGTCTTGAAGCTGAGCGGTGCCTTAACCCGAGTGCGGCATCAACGCGAGTGGTTGTTTCTCAAGGAGCAACAGCGAAAACCATGCGAGATGCGTTTGTTAGTCGCAATGGTGCTTCTGGAAGTTGGAGCACCACGACCCCGGTCTTGAGTTCGTCAAATACCTGTTTTGGCATTCTATATTGGCAAGGGGCGGGCGATTTAAACTTTAGCGGCAATCTGATACCTGGTTCCTATTGTGGTGCAGTTCCTCCGACCCCGGAAACTTGTGATATTACCGGTGATGTTTATATCAATTACGGTTCGCTTAATCAGCAAAGTGTTGATGGCGCAATAAAAAGTGAACCGCTGACGATCAATTGTACTGTCAGAACATCTGTGAAATTAACCTTGGTAGGGGCTAAAAGTATTAACCTGGGGCAAAATGGCAATCTGACGTCCACATTAAAAGTATCAGGGCAAGACTTAGCCAATGGCGTTACGGTAACGGCAAACATCGGTAATACCTCTTTTCCGATTGAGTCAACACTTCATGCGCCCGCCTTGCCGGACGCAGGAACATTTAGTGGTAGTGGAGTTATTATTATGTCCTATTTCTAAATACAGAATTGTATGCATTCATTATCTGAGTGCATGATTATTATGAGTATAAAATAGCATTTAGAATTCGTTATTTTTATATGCATAAATGGGGTTATCTTACTGTCATATATATGGCAGGGAGTTTCCATGACATTTATTTTTATATTATTTAAAATAAAATAAATGTTATTTTTTTTGGTTGTAATACATTGCACTGATATAGTATAAAGCTATTGCGTTAGATTGATTGGGTATTTGGTTTTCGCCTAAAAGTGAAACGCGCACTTCAATGGTCTATTAAATAAATAGATTATAAATTTTTATTCTAAGGAATTTTCTCATGAAAAAAATGAACATGGCAGTTGCCAATACAATTGTTGGCGGTACAGGTAAAACGTGTAAAGATACTTTCCAGTGGCAGACTAGCGGTACAACTGCAACTTGCATGGCAGTCACTACTTGTACTGATAAACACGGTAAAGTATTAAGCTCAACTTCTACACCTAGCAATCTTGCTAACTGTCGTTAATTAAATATTCGTTAATTTCTATCGATATTTAATCGTATCCCAGGCAAGTGCGGGAGGGATTTCTATACTTGCCTGATTTATTTTTTAAAAGTGTCACTGATGCTTAAATTCAAGAATTTTCGCATTAATTGAATATTATAAAATTATTTCACGGGCATAAATATCGTTTGATTTTGTTTATGTCTTACCTTAACTCTGATTGTGAATATACCCGTCATACTTCAAGCTGCATGTGCGTTGGCTGCGTTCAATCACCCGAATCACTTACTGGTCTTGACCTTAAAAAAATAAGTAAGCTCATCGGGACTTTCTCGCTTGCCGCCTTCCTGCAACTCGAATTATTTAGGGTATAGGACTGAATATATGTCTACCCAAAAAAATATGTTTAGAAGTAAGGGATTCTTTATAGGCTACACACTGTTGGTTATCCTTATTTCTTCATTGATAACAACGGCCTATTTCCACTATTTCGTCCTCAATCAGGATGCACAAGAAAGTTTATTCTCTGTCAGCAGCAGTGACATTGAAAACAGCCCAATCAAAGACGATAACAGCATTATCGAGATCTTCTCTTATGGCTGCCACTACTGCGCCATCAATGAAGAGAATGTCAGCCAATTAGAAAACCGCATGCCAGCAGGGACTCGTTTTATCCGCTTGCATATCAGCAGTGATAAAACCACTGGTTTGGGGCGTTTTGCGCCTATTTTTGCCACCTTATCGGTGATGGGTATTGAGCCGCAACATCGTCAAAGTGCTTACAAAGCGGTACTCGACGACAACATCGACTTGAGTGATAACAGCCAACTCGAAACCTGGCTAAAAGCCAATGACATTGATGTGGCTAAATATCAGCAAGTGAGCCAGTCCGCTGAAGTTAAAGCGTTAATTTCCTATATGACGGCAGTGACTGCGCATTACAAGATAGATGCGACTCCGACCTTTATTGTTGGCAAAAAATGGATAGCGTTGCAGGACAGGGAATTCCCAGCATTCTCGGATCACCTCTTGTCATTACTCGAGCACGATAAGGCGCTGGAGAAATAATGAGACTGCTAGCCGTATGGGGTTATTTTGCCTGGCGAAACCAGCTCGATAAGTTGGCTTTTAGTGGGCGCTTATTTGCTCGCGGGCAGGCCAAGGTAGCTATCTGGCTGTTACGGCACGGTGATTATCGTTTCTTGCTGATGCTCGGTGCTTTGCGCCGGGCTTTCGGTTTGGCTTCGCGGCGTCAGAAGAATCTGGCGCGAGTGGCAGCGGCCAATAGCCAGTGTTTACTCAATGGTCAAACTAACCCATCAGCACAGGATTTTATGGGTACTGCACAGCGCCGTCAGCTGTTGGAATTGGCGGCAACTTATGGTCAAAGCCGGCAAGTTTTAGCCCAGTTAGCCGCCTGTACCCAACAGTTAGATGGTCAGGTTAGTGCGCTGCATGACGCCGGTTCTCCGGTTATTTTGGCACCATTGCATATGGTGTCAGATGTGCTGGCTGGCATGGTGGGTGCGAATGTTTATCCGGGTCAGGCGACCGTAGTCGTTTCTGCCAGCGCTGAGGCTTATGAAGAGCAGGCGCGGCAAATGGGTGGTGTAAATATTTCCTATTGTTCCATTCATGCTGATAGCCGTGCCATTGCCGGTAACCTGATGGATGCCATCATGGAAGCGGCTGATCATAAGCGAAATATTATGATTTTTCCGGATATTACGCCGGACTACACCGTTAATAATCAGCCAGCAGAAACAGCAAAAATGGCCTGCCAACTGTTTAACCGCCCAGCCAATTTACACAGCGGCATCGTTCGCCTTGCCAGAGCATTGTCAGCGCAGGTGGTCTTTTATTATCTGTATTACGACAAAGAAATAAAAATACATATCTATCCAGCACTTAGTGCGCGGGAAGTGAAAAATAAACTGCCTGAATTGATTGAAACATCCTTGACGCAGCATCCACAAGATTGGCTGTTATGGCACTCACATTCGTTATTTTTTATTAACGAATAATGTCACTGACGAAGAATAGTAGAAAATGGAAAAGATAATCCCAACGCTAGTATTTCAAAGCGAAACCAATGAATGTGGTTTGGCCTGTATTGCGATGCTGGCACAGACGCAAGGCATCAATGCGCCGCTGGAAAGCTTGCGTGAGCGTTATCCTGCCTCTGGGCATGGCACATCACTGGCCACGCTTTGTACTATTTTATCTGAGTTGGCAATACCGGCTTATCCGGTGGTGTTTGAACATCAGGAGCTGTCGGCCTTACCGCTGCCTGCCATCTTGCATTATGGTGCCAGCCATTATGTGCTGCTGGCGTATCGTAAAGGTAACTATGTCTGTGTCATGAACCCGGCTATCGGGCAGCAGTTACTGCCGCTGGATGCACTGAAAGCAGAAATCAGTGGTTATGCGCTGGTACTGGACCCGGAAACGCCCGCTTCACCTGACGCGCTGAAAAATATTGAACACAGCAAGCGACTCAGTGCGCTCGATTGCATGAGCTTGAAAGAAACCGCCAGTGTCCGCGGTATCTATTGGCTGATGACGTTGGCGTTTTTGATCTCGCTGACACTGTTTATTATGCCGACCATGGTCAGCAGCGCCATCAATGATGTGTTCTCTTCTGCGGGCGATAAAGATTTTCCCTATTTCTATTTTCTGCTGGCTTTTGTGGTCTCCACATCACTCGCTTTTTGCGTGCGATATATCACCGAGCGTTATATTAAACACTTTGTGGTACTTAACAGTGTCGCGGGTTTCTCTCGCTTGCTCAGTCACTCGCTGAACTTCTTTGATAAGCGAGCGCCGGGTGACATCTTTAGCCGGTTCTCTAACTGGCAGATGGCTGCAACGCAAAAAATCGAGCTGGATAACGGTCTGCGTACCGATTGGATAATCGGTGCCATCGCGCTGGCTGTGATGTGCTACATGAGTCCACTACTGGCGATGGTCTCTGCGATTGGTGTCATGTTGATGGGCCTTATCAGTATTTGGGCTATCTACCGTGACCGCTACTACACCCAGCAGTTGCAGGTCAAAAGTGCCGAGCAAAGTGATTTTATTCTGGAAACCATTCAGGGTTTTTCCACGATTAAATCGGCCGGTTTATCCAGCCAGCGCCAGGGGGTATTTGCTGGACTGGCGCTATCGTTATTCACGACGTTGCAGCAGAAGAAAATCTACGATCAGGTTAAAAATAGCCTGTATCAACTGATTGGCAGCCTGGAAATGGTGTTCTTTATGCTGCTGGCTTTGCCGCTGTTGAAGCAGGGAACACTGAGTCTGGGGGAGTTCTTCGCCTATAGCTTTGTGCGCGAGATTTTCACCTCCTATATCACCAAGATTTTCTATGCGATTTTGCAGAAAAACCAGTTGCACGTTATTGATATCCGCGCGCGCGATCTGTTTCCGGCTGGGCAGTCTACACCACCGGAAAAGCGTTCATCCATTCCGACCGCACCACCGACATTTACGCAGAAATTGGTCTATCAGAACATTCGCTTCGCCTACGATGCCAGCCAGCCGGTATTGCGTGATTTATCGCTGTCCCTGACGCGCGGGCAAAGTGTGGCAATTATCGGCGAGTCCGGTGCCGGGAAAAGTACTTTGCTAAAAGTGATGGCAGGATTGATGCCACCACAGCAAGGGCAGGTATTGGTCGATGGCGAAACTGTTGATTTCCAACAAGCACATGCTCTGTTCTTTCTGCAAAGTCAGGAAGACATTCTGTTTAATGCGTCGGTATTACAAAACATCACTTTGTTTGATGGGCATTTGGATACTGATAAGCACCAACGTATCGAACGCTCATTGCAAGGGCTGCAATTAACGCAAGTCATCGAAAAATTACCCGGTGGCCTCAACGCGCTGGTGCGCGAAAGTCACGCCGCGCTTTCATTGGGGCAACGTCAGCGGTTATTACTGGCTCGCGCTATGTACAGCGATTGTCCGGTATTGGTCCTGGATGAACCCACGGCCAACCTGGACGAAGAAACCGCTCAGCAGGTGATGCAGACTCTGCTCACTCACTGCCGTGACTATCAGAAAACATTGATAACCGTGACCCACAGCGAAAGTGTGTTACCGATGTTTGACTGTGTTTTCCGCTTAAACGACGGCCAATTGGTGCGCCATGCTCAACCGGTGTCCTCAAGTCGCCTGACGCCAGTGGCGGTTAGCTGATGCGTATCAACCTGAAAAATAAGAAACATCAGCTCATGCTGGTGCTGTTTATTGTTTCGTTGCTGATTATCAGCAGCGTCACTGCGTTGTCGATCTCGGATAGTCAGCAGGATGTGCCGCAGTTAACTGAAACCATTGGGCGCGGTGATATCGAACGGAATGTCATGGCAAGCGGCAGTTTAAAACCTTCATTGCAGGTCAATGTGGGCGCGCAGGTGAACGGGCAGCTAACCAAACTGTATGTCAAACAGGGAGATCGCGTGACCCGTGGTCAATTGTTGGCTGAGATAGATCCAACTTTGCAGCAAAACGAATTACGTAAATCGGAGGCTGAATTACAGAGCGCGCAGGCGCAGAAGCAGGCCAGTCAGGCCTTGTTACGCCAGTATCTGCTCGAGTTCCGCCGCCAACAGACCTTGGCAAAAGAAGGTTCTGGCGTGAAAAGTGCGCTGGAAAAAGCACAAGCGCAATATGACAGCCAGCTAGCGCAATTGCATGTAAATGAAGCGCAAATTGTGCAAAGCCAAATGGCGATGGAAACAGCAAAAGCTAATCTGGGCTTTACCCGCATCATGGCGCCGATTGACGGTGAAGTGCTGGGCATTGTCACTAAAGAGGGGCAAACCATTGTTTCCTCTCAAACCGCACCGACCATTTTGGTGCTGGCGAATGTCGATACCATGACGGTACACACCCGTATTTCAGAAACCGACATTCTCAAAGTCAGTGTAGGACAACCCTTGTGG
The DNA here is from genome assembly GCF_048323875.1 of Yersinia sp. LJYL362. Taxonomy (NCBI): domain Bacteria; kingdom Pseudomonadati; phylum Pseudomonadota; class Gammaproteobacteria; order Enterobacterales; family Yersiniaceae; genus Yersinia; species Yersinia sp. LJYL362. Next base: position 14,226 of record NZ_JBLWEX010000276.1, on the reverse strand, counting down.
TTCTATGTGGTCGCTGACCCCGAGCGTCGCTATGACAGCCGGATGGATGCTATTCAGGAAGCGTCGGCTGAAAGTTTGCGCGAAGACAGTTCTGGCTCAGCGAACAGCCAGCAACCTTCTGCGGTTTATTACAACGGCATATTCAACATTGCCAACCAAGAGCGGCTATTACGCACATCAATGACTGCGCAGGTATTCATTATCACGGCGCAGGCAAAAAATGTGTTGCGAGTGCCACTGTCTGCGTTGGGTGAGCAACAACCCGATAAGCGCTATCGGGTGCAGATTATCAACGGCAAACAGACGTCAGTGCGCTGGGTCTCTATTGGCCTGCGTAATGCGCAGTATGCCGAGGTGAAAGCGGGGCTGGCGCAGGGCGACCAAGTACTGTTGCTGGGAATGCCAGCGGGAGCCAGTAATGAACATTAATGCTGTTCATTCCGCTGATGCTAACGATAACCCATTGATTCAACTCAAGGGAATCTATCGCCATTTTGCTTCTGGCGCAGAGTCGGTGGCGGTGCTCAAGAATATCTCATTGTCGATTCACAGCGGTGAAATGGTGGCAATTATTGGTGCTTCTGGCTCCGGTAAATCGACATTAATGAATATCATCGGCTGTTTGGATAAGCCCACACAGGGCGAGATGTCGATTCATCATATCCCGACACGGCAGGCCAGCAGTGAACAATTGGCGCAATTACGCAGCCAGTACATCGGTTTTATTTTTCAGCGCTATCACCTGATGTCGTATTTAACTGCGACTGAGAATGTAGTTATCCCGGCGCTTTATACCGCAATGACCGCCACTGAACGCCATGAGCGTGCGGTGTATCTGTTGCGTCGTCTGGGTCTGGGGCAGCATTTGCTGCACAAACCGGCACAATTGTCAGGTGGGCAGCAGCAGCGAGTGAGCATTGCCCGAGCCTTGATGAATGGTGCCGGTATTATTTTGGCTGATGAACCTACTGGTGCGCTCGACCGCAGCAGTGGTCAGGAACTGATGGGCATTTTGCATGGTCTGCATCAGTCCGGCCACACCATTATTATCGTGACCCACGACCGCAATATTGCCAATCAGGCGCAGCGCATTATCGAAATTAGCGACGGAGAAATTATTGCCGATCGAACTAATGAGGCAATAGAGAGCAGCGCGATTCAGGCTGCATTACCTGCTCCGGTTGCCACCGGCCGGCCGCATTGGTGGTTGAGTGTTAGAGAAGCGATAAAAATGGCCTGGCGCGCCCTGTTAGGGCATCGAATTCGCGCCTTTTTATCAATGCTTGGCATCATTATCGGCATTTCGTCGGTGGTGTCCTCGATGGCGGTGGGCGAAGGCGCTCGTCAGGAAATTCTCAATGAAATTAGCCAATTGGGAACCAGCAATCTGGACATTCGCCCAGGGCTTGGTTGGGATAAACCGCGCTCGGATTTTGAGCGCGCGCTCTCGCAGGCAGATATCGAGCTACTGAGTCAGCAACCTTATGTCGATAGCCTGTCCCCAGTGGTGAGTAAAATGGTCGCTGCGGTGCGGGGCGACAAACAAGTGATGGTGTCGCTCTCTGGCGTTAGCCACGGATTCTTTCAGGTGAAAGGGCTGAATTTTTCTGTGGGTGATAGTTTTACCCAGAGCCACGTCAATGCGCGTGAGCCGGTCGTCATCCTGCAACCCGAACTTAGCGATACGCTGTTTGCTGCCGGGCAAAATCCACTCGGCGAGATTGTTCAGCTCGATGGTATTCCCTTGCGCGTGATCGGTGTCGCCAAGCGCGGTGGCTCATCTTTTGGCGGGTTACTTGCCGCGTGGATGCCTTATACCTCACTCACCGAGCGTATTTCAGGTGACATTCCGCTGGAGTCAATAGCTGTGCGGGTGCGCGAAGGTTACAACCTGAATAATGTGCAGCGCGATGTTGAGAAGTTACTGGAAAGTGCCCACGGTCAGCGCGATTTTTTCATTCTGAGCAATGACCAGATGAGTAAGGCAATTCAAAAAACCTCTGACTCGATGACACTACTGATCACCTCGATTGCCGCTATTTCGCTGCTGGTGGGCGGAGTTGGCGTGATGAATATCATGTTGGTGTCGGTAACTGAACGCACTCATGAAATCGGTATTCGTCTGTCGGTCGGTGCTCGTCCAAGTGACATCATGACTCAGTTCCTGATTGAAGCTGTGGTGATTTGTACCCTCGGCGGCCTGATTGGGATCGTCGGTTCGGCGCTGGCCGGGGTGGTCTTCTCGTGGGTTACCCAAGAGTTCACTATGATTTTCACCTGGCCACCGTTGGTGTTGGCTTGCAGTTTCTCCGCGCTTATCGGGTTGGGGTTTGGCTTTTTCCCGGCGCGCAATGCCGCTCGTTTGCATCCGACTGAGGCATTGGCACGAGAATGACCAGATTGATGATTAAACTTTCAATATTACTGATAAGCCTACTGCTTATGGGCTGTGGCTCATTACTGAAAAGCGAATATCAGCGACCGATGTTATCAGTTCCCGATGAGTGGCGAGTGAAAGATTCTGGGGGCGGTTACCTACATCATAGTGTGCATTGGTGGGAGAATTTTGACGATCCTCAACTGTCGGACAGCATCAGTCGCATGTTGGTCAGTAATAACGATTTGGCCACGGCAGGTCTTAAGTTGCAACAGGCACGCCTGACGGCAGGGCTAACCAATACCAACATGACACCGAACGTCACCTTGACCGGCGCGGGCAGCAACACTCGATCGCTTAATGAAAATACTCAGCCGCGCGAGAGCTACAGCACCTCGCTTGGGCTGAGTTACGAGCTGGACTTGTGGGGCAAACTGGCCCGCGCCCGTGAACAATCTGCGTGGCTGGTGAATGCCACCGAGCAGGACCGACAGGAAACGGCGCTGTCACTGATTGGCACCACCGCGGATCTCTATTGGCAGATTGCTAAGTTCAATCAGCAGTTGGGCTACCAACAGGCGGCGTTAGCTATTTCGCAAGATACGCTCAACATCGTGCGTTCACGGCTGGCGGCGGGTGATGCCAGTGAAATTGAGTTATTGCAGGCGCAACAAACTCTGCTGGATAGGCAAAATCAATATCAAAGCCTTGAGCAACAACGGGAAGCTGTGCGTAATGCCATGGCACTACTGTTTAACCGCGCCCCGGATTATCGCCAGGCCGAACGCCAATCATTGGATTTAAAACAACAAGTCGCGATAGCAAACAGTGTGCCACTACGAGTTATTGCTCAGCGGCCAGATGTGCAGGCGGCCGAGTGGCGCTTGCGTGCGGCATTGGCTGGCTCCGATGTAGCGCAACTGAATTTCTACCCGACACTTTCACTGGGAGCGACATTGGATGCCGGTAGTGCGGTGTTTTCACAATGGTTTAGCAACCCGAGCCGGACACTCAGTGCCAACAGTGCGTTGCCTTTCTTACAGTGGAACACCGTGCAACTCACCATTGACCAGTCAAAATTAGATGTGAAATTGGCCGCTGTGGATTTTCGCAGCAAGGTTTATAGCGCTCTTAAAGATGTCGATGACGCCATGACGGCACGGCTGAGCTATCAGCAGCAAAAACAGAATCAGTGGCAGAACTTACAACTTAGTCAGCGGAGGTTAACGCTGACTAATAGCCAATACCAGGCAGGTGCCGTTTCATTTCAGACCTTACTGGATGCGCAGGATGCCCTGCTGACCAGTGAAACCAGTTTGCTCGAACTTCAATATAACTATCTGAATGCCACCATGAAATTGTGGTTGGCGTTAGGTGGTGGTGTTGATAACAGCAGGGACAGTAAAGGAATTAAATCATGACAAATACAGTTAAACAGCGCCGGGTGGTTGTCACTGGGTACGGTAGTGTGACCCCGATGGGCATGACTGCGCAGCAAAGCTGGGAAGCTATTATGGATTATAAATTGGGCTATCGTTATTACGATAAATCCGCGCAGGGGATCAAGTCGCGCTTTTTTGGTCTGCTGGAGGCCGAACCTAATTTGAAATCAGTCCCTGCCGCAATACGTCGTCGCCTGCCGCGCTATGCCCGACTGGCATTGGCCGCCGCACGAGAGGCCATGACGATGGCATTCGCTGAGAAATCTGTCGCGGATTATTACGATTTGCTCGATTGCGGCACTATCATCGGTAGCGGCTGGGCAGGGCAGGATGAAACCCATGATAACTATGAAGGTTATCTGGAAACCGGGTTGGGTACCCCGTTTGGCTGTTTCTTATCGATGCCGAATGCGGGTACCGCAGCATGTAGCTTGTATTGGGGATTGCGCGGTTATCAGAACTCACCGATTGCCGCCTGCGCCACCGGCACCATAGCCATTGGTGATGCATTTGAAATTATCCGCAGCGGGCGAGCCTCCATGATGCTGGCCGGGGCGGGTGAGTCTCTGCGCAGTAATGCGGCAGTATGGAATATCGATATTTTGGGTGCCTTGGCGCGCGAACAGGAAGATGCCAGCAAAGCCAGTTGCCCATTCAGTTTGGACCGAAACGGTTTTGTGTTATCCGAAGGCGCGGCGGTGCTGTGTCTGGAAGAACGTGAAGGCGCGATTGCCCGTGGCGCTAACATTCTCGGCGAAATTAAAGGCTACGGTAACTATTCTGATGCGTTTGATTTCACTGCCCCGGCAGAAGACAAAGTGGCGCGGGTGAAAACCATTCAGCACGCCTTGCAACAAGCGGGTTTGAGCGCCGATGAGATTGATTATGTCAACTTACACGGCACCTCGACTCAGCTTAACGATCTGAATGAAACCCAAGCTATTAAGCAAGCCTTTGGTGCAGCGGCGTATACCACGCCACTGTCGAGTACCAAATCCTATTCTGGGCATTTGATTGCCGCGGCGGGTAGCTTTGAATCCATTATCTGCCTGCAAGCGCTGGAACATCAGATGATGCCCGCGACCTGTAATCTGAAAAATGCTGACCCGCAATGTGACCTTGATTACATCAGTGAAGGGCATCGGCCAAAAACCTTGCGCAATACGCTGAACCTGAGCTTCGGTTTTGGTGGTGCGAATGCCGCATTGGTTATCGGGTTGGATTAAGTATGAACTCGACTTTTAACTACCACTACAGCCTGAACGACGCCGAGCTTTGGGCTGAATTTTCCGGTGATTACAACCCGATCCATTTTGACCTGCAACACGCACGGCATCTGGGTCAGGAGCAACTGACTGTTCACGGTATGCGCGCCATGCTGGATATCAAGTATCAACTCAGTACGGCGCTATTACCGTTTTTGCCGGAGGTTGAATTCCTGCGTTTTAACGCCCGCTTACGTCAGCCGGTACAGTGTCATACCTCGTATCAACTGCAACTCAGCGAAGTGGCAGGGCAGGTGAGCGGTAATCTGATGGATATTGGCAGTGGTGAAAGTTGTTTTACCGGCAAACTGCGCAGTGCGCCGGCACTGGTGCAAACGGGCACTGAATGGGTTTCTTTATCTGCGGATGACGTTTTCCAGTTCAGCCAGCAATTCCTGGGTGATGCATCACAACCGGCTGAATGTTGGAGTTTTTTCGATGCCTTATTGTTCAAGCTATTGGTCGCTGCGCCGCAAACACTGGCTACGGCTAAACAAGTGTTACCGGGGATTGAAGCTGAAACTTTGATTGATGTTTTTAAGTCGGTGCCGGTTATCCAGACTCACCACGATGTGCATTTCAGTACAGATTTGCTGCGCATCAATCATCCAAATGTATTTGTCCGCAGTGCTCTGCACTACGCCATCGAACCGACACTGATTGTCGGAAACCCTACCGATGGCTGGGTATTGCGCGCGTCTATTGCGGCCCGTTCCGACTTAGGGCCATTAATTACCACAGCAGTAACATTGAAAACGTGGCCGTTAGCCGCGCATTAAAAAGGATAAGACCATGGAAAAGTATCAACAAGTTTATGACACCGTATGTGAAATGTTGTGTGACGCCAAAGACCTGGAAATGTCAGCACTGTCACCAGAGATGCCACTGTACCAGTTAAAACTCGACAGTCTGGATTATGTCGAACTGATGGTGCTGGCAAAGCGCGAATTCAGTGCCACGCTGAACGCAGAGATGTTTATGGAAAATCCGGACATGACGTTAGGAGAGCTTTGCCAGAAGTTGGCCGAGCAGAAGAAATAATAATATGAACAGGCAATGGGTGTTAATTACCGGTGGTAGCCGTGGCATTGGCCGCGCATTGGTCGAAGAGCTTGCCAAAGAGTGGAATGTTGTTTTTACCTGGCGCAACGGTGAACAGCAGAGCCGCGATGTCATTGCAAGCTGTGAAGGGCTGCCCGGTCAAGTGACCTGCTATCGCTGTGATGGTAGCAATGAAGCGGATGTTGATACGCTGGCACCGCAATTGCTGGAAAAATACGGCCCACCCGGCGCGGTAATTCATAATGCAGGCATTACTGGCGATAGTTTACATATTCAGCAAAATGGTGATAACTGGCGCAGTGTGCTGGATACCAATCTGAATGCGGTTTTCTACTGGAATAAGCATGTCTTGCCGCAAATGATGATGCAGGGCGAGGGGGCAGTCTTGCTGATGTCTTCAGTGAGTGCGATTAAAGGCAATATCGGCCAGAGCGCCTATGGTGCCAGTAAAGCGGCGCTGATTGGTCTGGGGCGTTCGCTGGCGCTTGAGATGGGGCGTTTTAATATTCGCGTTAACTGCATGCTGCCTGGCGTTATCGACAGCGATATGACCCGCGACATGCCTGCTGATGCCTTAAAAGGATTACGTAAGCAGATACCATTACGCCGCTTAGGGAATGCGCAAGAAGTCGCTCGCGTTAGTGCCTTTATGATAGGCAATGACAGCCGTTATATGACCGGGCAGACTTTGGTGTTAGATGGCGGGTTGACGGCGTGATACCGTTATAAAAATTGCCAGGGATGGTAATGCCATTAAAACCATACGTGATTGCCAGCCCAGATAAGCTGGCAATCAACAGTTGCTACTTAGAAATTAATCCGGAAACCAATGTTGGCCATCACCGGTGACTCAACATGCGTACCTTTACGATAATTGGCTTCAGCATAAACCGAAGTTTGTTTAGTCAGGCTAACATCCATGCCCAGCCCGTATTTAGCCGTATTGCCAGAGAAATCATTATTAAAATCATTTTCTTGGTTGATGGTCACCGTGTTGGATGTCATAAACTCTCGTTCTATTGCGACCTTGGCGTAAGGACGAATGATTGCACCATTTTTCAGGTCAAATTTCGTTCCAACGTGAGTCCCTAATTCGCTTTTTGCTGAACGATTATCATCAATACTCGCTTTCATACCATTATTGAGTGCAATATCTTTAGCTTGTGCGGTGTAATAACTGGCACGAGCATAAGGTTCAACAAACCAATTATCAGACAGTTTGTAATGATAACCTATCTCAAGTGAACCACCTGCAGCATGTTGATTGTAATCGCTTTGTGCTGAACCGCCGTTTGTCATATTTGCATTCAGTGAGTTGTTAAAGCGGTTAGCCTTCAGGACAGTGTCAATATAATAGCCGCTGTTATCGAAATAACTGCCGTAAGCGCCCAGGCTATAACTATCAACCTTACTGTGCCCGCCACGAGCATGCTTCAAACTGTTATTGCTATAAGAAGTAAAACCACCCAAGACTAACTGGCCTGAAGACAAACCAAATACCTTATCTGTGCCTATTTCAAAACCATCTTGCTGTAAACGATATGCAGCACCATGGGCAGCATTGACACGCGTATTATTGGTTAAATAGCGGCCCCAAACACTGGCGTTTTCACCTTTACTGCTATTTAAATCACCTTTGCGCAAACGCAGATTTTGCAATTCACCATCAAAAATAAACTGGTTAGCTGAGGCCATACTTAATACAGCATCTGTAGATGGTGTTGTTTTCATTTCTATTTCTGGGGTTGGACCAGGGGCAAGACCTGCATCCAGAGTACTACCCAAATACCACAAGTTCCCCCCAGCTCGTGTCGAGTTATCCCACTTTTTCAAGCCGTAAACGTATGTACCACCGTCAATTTCAGTGATATTGGCTCCTGAGAATGAAGCCAGTGAGAATTGTGCTTGACCACTGAGATCGTGGATAAGGTCTAAGGTCGTCTCACCCGGAGCGGTTATTTCGGCGCCAGAGTCATTTACCATCACTTTGTGCGAACCACTGGCATTCGCGATAGTGACAAAGTTGCCTTTGCCTTCGGCAATCGAGGTGTTGAACAGGAAAGAACCTGCACCGGAAAGTGTACCAATATTTAATGAGGTATACTGACTGCCAGTACCTGACTGAAAGGCTACCTCGCCTCCATTTAAAATCAATTCATCAACAGTTGCTGAGGCATTATTTGCGGCATTATATCGTACGACTAAACGGGTATTTTCACCGTTAAGAACTACATTTTGAGCATATGCCCCATTAGTCTCATTAGTATCAAGATAAATAGCAGCAGCATTATTAACTTGTGTCAGCCCGGTTAATTTTCCTCCGGCCCGAACCCAAGAATAAGCACTATCAAATAAGGTGGTATCTTGTGATTCACCACCCGCATATATATTTTGGTATGAGGTTCCGTTAAGTATTGTGGTGCTAGCAAGCCCAGAATCATCAATGCGTTGGTAGGCGTTATCATAAAATTTCGCACCAACACTATGACCATTTGCAGCTACAATTTGACGGCTAGAATCCACAAATTCAGAATCATATGATGTGGCTTTGGTATCCCAGTTCCGATCTTCTCTCTTTATACCCCATAGCATTTCATAGGAGGTATCTTGATAGCGGCTATTAGTAATATAAGGGTTGAATTCGATACTGCCATCTTCCTTAGTCTCAGTATAAGTTGAGCCATCCATAGCAAACTGGGTAGAGACAATCACCGCTGAGTTACCTTTGGCTATTGTCTGATCAGCCGATGTCATGACCCACATCAGGCTATTATTCAATGTGGTATTTTCTGCCCGACCTTCATAAGTGGGGCCACCTTGATAATGAGTGCCAGTGATAGTAAAAGTACTGTTATTGACTTCGGTATAACGGATAGTGCCCAAGGCAACGGATGAAGCGAAATAATTGTGAGGATAATATAATTTATATCCTTCACCATTAAAGACAAAATGATTATCTGCAGTGCCGGCTGTTACACCGTCTCCCAGCGAAATACTGTGAAATTCGCCCGCACCGAATTTAGTTTGTTCGCAAATATCACTGACTACATAATCGCCACAGGGGGCTGCATTTACAGTCATAGAACTTGAGGCATAAATAATAGATGAAATAGCAATGCTTAAATAGGTTCTTTTTATATGGGTATTCATTACGACAAGCTTCCTGGTTGTTTTATTAATTTATTGGTATTTACGTATTCTCATTTGATACGTTATTGTTTAAGGTGCTTATTTATTTAATAAATGAAGTTCATAACTGATATGGTTATGACTATTTGAACTGATTGATTAATTCAAATTAATAAATTTATATGGCCTAAATCAGAGAAGGGATGGTAACAAACTAACGAATGGCAAAGTATGAGGACATAGCCCAATCTCTGTGGGAAATTTCCCATAAAGGCGTGAAAGTGATCCAGATCAATATTCGGGAGGCAGAGGGGGATATTCCGCAAATCATACCGTCTAAGCAATATTTTAGCTGCTGGTGAGGGCAAATATCCGCAGAGAGTGAGTTCTGCGGATATTGAGATATAACTTCTTGTTATTGGTGTGGAATATATTCCCCGGTCAGGCTTTCAAGGAAAGCGACGATATCGTTAATATCTTGTGGTGGCAGGTTAGTACCCACCTGATATTTCAACATCATTTCAACTGCCTGATTCAAATTCTCAGCTTGAGCATCGTGGAAATAAGGGGCTGTCAGAGCAATATTACGCAGACCCGGTGTTTTAAAGCGGTAGGTTGCTTTGACATTTATGGTTTTTATCCAGCCAATACCCCATTCATTGAATGGGGTTGTCTCTGGGCTGTGCTGAGTGACGGTTGAGTTTTATCAAGCGACTAGGCGCGTTTATTATGGCGCGCCCAATTATCACGACTCTTCTGCCATTTTTTTTAACCACCGAACAAAGGCATTAATTTTCGGCCATTGTCGGTCGGACAGTGTCGAGATGTAATAGCGTTGCTCACACTTCACCTCCATGCCGGGGAACGGCATAATTAGCTCTTCATTTTCCAGCCGTTTAGTCACCAATTTTTTACGTCCCATGGCAACACCAACATGATTCATGGCGGCAATAATTGCCAAGTCTGAGCGGTCAAAACCCATACTGCGCTGCATGGGATCTATCTCAAAACCAGCTTGTTGACTCCAGCTGTTCCACTCACTGCTATCGGAATCATAACTCCAGGCTTGTCGGTCGTGCAGCAAGGTACATTGCCTAAGATTGTTCAGATTGCCCTTAAGCTGATGTTTTTCTGCATATTCCGGGCTGCATACTGGCACCATTGATTCATCCATTAAGTGTTGATAGGACAATTTCTCCGGTATTTTGTCGTCAAAATAAATAGCCAAATCAATGCCGCCGCCCTGAAAGTTGACATTCTCATTGCCGGTCAAAATATTCAAACTAATGGCGGGATAGTGATGGGCGAAATCAGCCAGTTTGGGTACCAGCCAGCATTGGGCAATGGAGGGGCGAGAATAAACGGTAAGTGTGCCAGACAGTTCCTGATTCTTTATTTCCAGAATTTCTTGATTCAGATATTCCAGAGAAGATTTTAGTACCCAAAATACTCTTTCTCCCTCACTGGTCAGTTCCACTTTGCGGTGAAAACGCTGGAATAGCTTGAAACCTAATTCCTCTTCAAGGCTATTAATCCGGTGGCTGACGGCGCTCGGGCTTATCGATAACTCATCGGCGGCCAGCGCAAACGAGCAATGTCGCGCGGCAATTTCAAACGTATAGAGCTTAGATAGCTGATAGCCATTCAATAACTTATTACGGGTGATATAGCTTTTTTCCGGGTACATAGCGGCCTCTCAGACAATCTATTGTATCCAGATAGCATACCGCAATGACCGACAAAGTAGATGTTTAAGATTATCTAATATGATTCAAACCAGGGTTAATAGAGAAACTTTGACCGATATTGCATTTTTGATTCAATCTGGCTCATCTGAAAGACGTTTTTTATCATTTGTCAGTACCGGCCAATTCTTATTCAATGGAGGAAGAACTTATTATTAGAAGAGGTTGGCTATGGACTCACAAATATGGGTGGTGGGGACGTTATTAACGAGCATCATTATTATTATTTTCACCATTGTAAAACTGAAAATACATCCTTTCCTCGCCCTGTTATTAGCCAGTTTTTATGTCGGGCTATTGATGGGTATGAATCCACTGGAGATGGTGAACTCCATTGAAGGAGGGATTGGCGGAACATTGGGTTTCCTGGCAGCAGTGATTGGGCTGGGAACCATCTTAGGGAAAATGATGGAAATATCCGGTGCAGCTGAGCGCATCGGTATCGCCTTGCAGCGCTGTCGATGGTTATCACCGGATGTCACTATGGTGCTGGTCGGGTTAATCTGCGGTATTACCCTGTTTGTTGAAGTTGGGGTTGTCTTATTGATTCCATTGGCATTTTCTATTGCCAAAAAAACCAATACCTCATTGTTGAAGTTGGCTATCCCGCTGTGTACGGCGCTGATGGCGGTGCATTGTGTCGTGCCACCACATCCGGCAGCTATGTATGTTACCAATGCCCTAGGGGCTGATATTGGTACAGTAATTGTTTACGGCTTGGTCGTCGGGCTGGCCGCGTCATTAATCGGTGGGCCACTGTTCCTGCGCATTGTGGGTCAACGCTTGCCATTTAAAGCAGTGCCGCAAGCATTTTCCGAAGTGAAAATCCGTAATGAGGATGAATTACCGTCCTTGGGGGCTACTTTATTTACTGTATTACTGCCGATTATTTTGATGTTAGCGAAAACAGCCGCCGAGCTGAATATGGAAAAGGGCACCACGCTCTATTTAATATTAGAGTTCATCGGTAACCCAATTACTGCCATGTTTATTGCGGCGTTTGTTGCCTATTACACATTAGGCATTCGGCAAAATATGGGGATGAGTACCCTGTTGGTAAAAACGGAAGAGAGCTTTTCTTCTATCGCCAATATTCTATTAATCATCGGTGCTGGTGGGGCATTTAACGGAATATTAAAAGCCAGCGGGTTGGCAGATTCGTTGGCGGTAATTTTATCAAATCTGGATATGCACCCTATTCTATTGGCATGGTTGGTCGCACTGATTCTGCATGCTGCGGTGGGTTCTGCGACGGTTGCGATGATGGGGGCAACTGCCATTGTTTCACCAATTTTACCGATGTACCCCAATGTCAGCCCAGAGATTATTACTCTGGCTATCGGCTCCGGCGCAATTGGTTTCACCATCGTCACTGACTCGCTATTCTGGTTAGTAAAACAATATTGCGGCGCGACGCTAAGCGAGACATTTAAATATTACACCACCGCGACCTTTATCGCGTCGGTGATTGCATTGGGTACCACTTTCCTGCTTTCTTACATCATATGATCGAAAAGAGACATTCTATGAACAGCACTAAAATTGATAAATTAATTACCGACTATCCATTGGTCAAAAATCTTATCAATCTGGAAGAGGTGACGTGGTTTAATCCGCAGGCGACCACCCTGGAAAAGGGGCTGCCTTATGTCGGGTTGTCGCAGCAGGATGTTGCCGATGCCGAGGCCCGGTTGCAACGTTTTGCCCCTTATTTGTGTCAGGCATTTCCTGAAACCCAAAAAACAAACGGCATTATCGAGTCGGACATTGTGGCTATCCCTGCCATGCAGAATGCCTTGCAACAGCGCTATGGGGTGGAGATAACGGGTCGCTTACTATTGAAAAAAGACAGTCACTTGCCTATTTCCGGCTCCATTAAAGCCCGTGGTGGCATTTATGAAGTACTAACCCATGCGGAAAAACTGGCGCTACAGGCCGGTTTATTGCAAGAAACCGATGATTACAGCAAGTTGTTTTCCGATGATTTTCGCCAGTTCTTCAGTCAATACCGCATTGCGGTAGGGTCGACCGGCAATCTGGGAATGTCAATTGGCATCATGAGTGCCAAGTTGGGATTCAGTGTCAGTGTGCATATGTCGGCTGATGCCCGTGAATGGAAAAAACGTAAACTACGCGAACATGGCGTCAATGTGGTTGAGTATGCACAGGACTATGGCGTGGCAGTGGCGCAGGGGCGCAAGCAGGCGGAGTCTGATCCAAATTGCTTCTTTATCGATGATGAAAATTCACCCACCTTATTCTTAGGGTATTCGGTGGCGGGCGGCCGGTTGAAACAGCAGTTCGCCGAGCAACAGATAGTGGTAGATGAAAATCATCCGTTATTCGTTTATCTCCCCTGTGGTGTGGGCGGAGGCCCCGGTGGGGTGGCGTTCGGATTGAAACTGGCCTTCGGTGACCATGTGCATTGTATTTTTGCCGAGCCAACTCATTCGCCGTGCATGTTATTGGGGGTTTATACCGGTTTGCATGATGGCATTGCTGTACAAGACATCGGTATTGATAACATTACTGCCGCAGATGGTTTGGCCGTCGGACGGGCGTCCGGCTTTGTTGGTCGGGCTATGGAGCATTTACTGGATGGGTTCTATACCTTAAGTGATGCTGAAATGTATGACCTGCTTGGTTTACTCAATCAGTATGAAGGTATTCGACTGGAGCCGTCAGCATTAGCGGGGATGCCAGGCCCGGCGCGGGTTAGCAGCAGTTCGGATTATTTAGAGCAGCATCATTTTAGCGCCGAGAAAATACGTAATGCGACCCATCTGGTTTGGGCGACAGGTGGTGGTATGGTGCCGGTTGAAGAGATGGAGAAGTACCTCGCAACCGCCAAAATTTGATTTTTACCCTGCACAGAAAAGGCGCAAATTTGCACTTTTTCTGTGCGTTTAGCCTGCACTGACTCAATCACTTTCCTATCCTTTCATTATCCTGCTCATGCTGGTTATTCAGCACTAAATAAAAATAGATATTTAACTACAGTCAGTTACTAAAAATCCTTTCACTTATTTTCTCCCTCGGTCCTCGCTGGCACAGTTCATGCTTATGTCATTACATTCAAGTTACTTGAATACACTTCACACTACTTTAAATGGGGCGGCAATCATGACACGACGTAAACAGGCGATACCTCTGTGCTGGGCAATGCTGTGTGCTGCCAGCGTATTTTCTGGCGCGGTTCACAGCGC
>NZ_JBLWEX010000275.1:0-29762 GCF_048323875.1 Yersinia sp. LJYL362 | reverse complement strand
AAGCAGTGTTAAAGAAGCTAATCTGGAGTCAGTAGATGTAGAGGAAGAAGAATCCGAGCAGGAACAATAGCCGGCATAATCCATCTCATTTCGGATCTAACGCGCCTTTGGGCGCGTTTTTTATTGATTTAACACCATGAAATTAAATGATTAATTTCTATCAATGTCCACTCATTGACCACTCTGAGTAAAAACAGCCCCGCTTGCGGGGCTTTTTCATGAGCGCAAAATCATCACGGAATCGACATGCGGCTGTTTTCCCTGGAGTGCAAGCGGGTTGTTTATTCCCCACTCCTAACGATCCATGCGAGATCTTTTCTCGCACGTTATTGCAAAAATATTTTCATCGTAAATTCCCTCGCAAGCCTTGCGGCGCTTGACTTCACCGCTCTTTCAACTCATATGAAAATAACCCCGCCACTTTTATTTGATCGTCACGTAATCCAAAAGAGATCCTTTTAAAACATCAGGTTAACCAAAAGGTTAGCAAGGCGATAGCCGCGACATTTTGCAAACTGTTGCAAATGTTGGCGACCAGTGCAAAACCATTCGAATAGCAACAGCCCAGCGGCGGCGCGGTCTGGCGGGTTTGTTTGCCGCTCAAAACTTTTGCAAAATTTTTAAGATCCAAATCGTGCAGGCGGGTGCGGTGTAGCGCCGATTTCGTCCCGCGAGTGCTTCTGTATGTGGGCTGGGGATTCACCCGCGCGCACAGGTGGCGAGATCGATTTGTTGGCGTTACGGTGGCGTGTTTTATGGCTTAAATCGTTTGTGGGGTATTACAGGAGGGTTTGGTCATTGCTGAAGCACAGACGTTTCTGTCTGTGCTCGATGGCGGTTAGGCAATAAAGGGGCTGTACTTGGCGGTAAGGGCTTGCGCGTGGTTGGCGGTAGCGGTGAAATCGCCGGCATTCAGTGGGCCACCGGTGTTGTTATGGGTATGGCTGGCGGTTTGTTGTGCCAGTGTTTGGATCACATCCAGGGTATCGGTTAACAGTGTCAGCACATTGATTTCATCGGTACCCAGGCGCACTGATGGCGCGATAAGTTCCTGAGCGGCGGCAACACTGCGGCGAATACCCGTGATTTTCTCGGTGAGCGTGCCGGCAACATCAGTCGTTAGATTCTGGCCAACCTTGGTATTTTGATTCTGGCCAACATCGTCAGTTTTGTCTTTGCTGACTTTGGTCACCATATTGGCCGATGTACCTATCGAATAGTCGCCCTCGGCAAGTTGCACCACCTGGCCGGCCATCAGGGTTTTCGTTCCCAGCACCGTGGTGCTGTCGTTGGCTTTTACCGTGGTGTTACGAGTGGTGGTGGTACGGTTTTCCTCGTCACTGGTCACACTGCGCCGGCTGCTGGTTTCCTCGATCGCCTGGTCAGTGTCACGTTGCCAACTGCCGTCAACCGTTACGCGCTGACTGACGCCGGCGCGCTGCTGTTGCAATTGCTCCCCTGGCTTGACTGCTGGCAGTGATAGCCCCTCAGACAGTATTTGCCTAATCATTGGCTTATCTGGCCGGCCATCAGCAAAACCGATTTCGACCAGTGTCCCCTCTGGCGGGAACTGGAACATCCCGCCCTCACTGCCAGCCATCGGAATGGGAAGCGGTACCGCGTTATATTCTTGCGCACCGGCAGCGGCGTTGCCGTTCTCGTCCAGCAATTGAACATTGACCGCATAACGTGGCCGGAATGGATCGGACGGGTCGCCCAGCTCGGCGGCATCAGTCGGACTCATCACCCGCGCGCGACGGGGCAAATGCAAACCCGCGCCCAATTCTGGATACAGCTTTTCAATCTGGCGCTGTTCCGGGGATTTCTGCGCCGGCTGGCCCTGGCTGTTTAACGGCGTCCAGTTCAGTGTCATGGTGTCGTCGCTC
The DNA here is from genome assembly GCF_048323875.1 of Yersinia sp. LJYL362. Lineage (NCBI taxonomy): Bacteria > Pseudomonadati > Pseudomonadota > Gammaproteobacteria > Enterobacterales > Yersiniaceae > Yersinia > Yersinia sp. LJYL362. The sequence continues at coordinate 27,876 of NZ_JBLWEX010000275.1, read as the reverse complement.
ACATCAACTTTGGTGATGCGTCGGCCATTCACAATTACGCCCGGACGGATCGCCGGGATAAGTGGCAAAGTCAGACTGTTACCACTGCCACCGCCCTGGGCGAATTCCTGTGGAATATCAACCGGCGTTTGTGCAAAACGCGAATCGGCATAACTGCCGACATAGACGGTGCCGTCAGGCAGTTGGTACCAGACATAATCCGGGATACTGAACGCGCGCCCCAAATTAAGCATCAGTTGGCTACCGCTGCCATTGTGTTGGAAATGGGGGATCGGGGTGTCGGTGTAAGCGGTGTTTTCCGGCAACACAAAACGCATGGCGGTAGCTTTGCCGACCGCGTCGGTCACGTCGCGCAATGTGGGATGTTGCAGTGAACACGGCCACGAACGTTCAAACACACCGACCAGCTCCCGCACCATTAACCGCTGCGCGCCATTTTCAGCCGGCGCGCTACGTTCCACAAATCCGGTTAACCAACGATAAATTGAGGCGTTATAGCCTAAATCCAGCCGCACCAATTTACCGTTACAATCCTGGTCAGTCAGCGCGGTAATAAAGCCCAGGCCGCACCCATTGAGGGAAAGTGACAGATTTAAGCTATTGGCGGGGATTTCATCATCGCCAATACGCAACGTGACAACAGATTTCATGCATCCCCTCCGGCTGGGCCGATAGCGTTATCGACCTTTTGCAGCACACTTTCAAACCATGATCGGCTTTCTGCTGTCTCGCCGTCTGACGCGCTCGCAGTACCGCCCGCCGTTTGGATGGTGGCATTATTACCGCCCTTGCTGGCCTGTTGGGCTTTGCGCTCGGCTACGCTGGAATATTCAGCCAGGGTAAAATTCACCAGCCAGGCCATAGCATTGGTTTGCTCGACCGCGTCCACGCCGCTGGTAAAGGTCGCTTCGCGAAACTTGACCGCCTGGGCCAGTGAATGAGCAACACGATAACGCTTTTTGCTGCCATCGCCGTTCTTGGCTTCGGCCAGGCTATAAATACGCGTCAACATGGCGGGATTGGTGTATTTAATTAAGCCGGACACGCGCAACTCTTTGCCCTTGGTACCCTGCTCTGATTTGCTGGTACTGCTGGCCTGGCCGCTTTGGTCTTTGTCCTGAATTGACATAGAAAGCGTTACCAGAATGTTGTTGAGTAAGATGGCTTCCCCATCAAGGGCCAGCGTGACCACATCAGCCATGATTAACCACCATCGCGCGTAGCGGGGCCAAATCAGCACCCACAAACATAATTGCCAGGCTAAAAATGGCCTGGCTGTCGGGAATGTCTTTTTTCATCTCGGCGATCGCCGTTTGGCTGTTGCCCTCAACCGATAGCGACCAAAGCGGCACACTCGCCCCTTGTAATTGTTCCAGGCTATTTTTTGCCTCGGCCAGCAACGCGGCGCGCTGTTGTTTAAATGCTACCAAGGCGCTACCGATAGTCTCGCTACTACTGCCGGCGGCGGTATCGCTGATGGCTTTTTGCAAGGCTTGAGCACCGGACGCCAGCCGTGTGGTGGCAACCGATAGCGGCGCACTGACGGGCAAACCACCAGGACGCGCGGGGATTTGCATCTTGCTGACATCTAAACTCAATGCCGCTTTAGCCCGGCGTTGAACCTGGGTTAATGCCGGTATCGGGAACACCTCGGCGGCGGCGGTCAGCAAAGTAATAAACTCGGCCAGGGTTTTCGCGCTGATAAGTAATATCAGCACATCTTGATTGCTATCTGCGCCGGCCAGCCGGCTGGCGAGTGCGTTCACCGCATTGGCCGGGCTGAGAAATGAGCCTGATTTCTCCGTCTGACCGACGCCGAATGCCCAGGGGTGAGCGGCCACGGTCGAGCAATTGACCGGGGCCAGATTCGGCGGGATACGTAATAATGATTTACGCCACATCTGATAGCTCCGGCCAAATAACATCCGGTGCGGTTGCTACATCTAATTGCTTGAGCGCAATAACGTATTTTTTCAGTTTGATTAAATGCGTAGTATTTTCATCATCAATAATTCCCAGCATCAGATCAGTTTGCAGCGCGGTAAGCTCGTCCTGAACTAACCAGATTTTGTAGTTACGTTCCCTTTCCGCTTCTGCCACCTGCATTTCTTGTAGCCAAACCGGATTTACCACGATGGCATCATGGGTTTTATTGAACTGCCAAGCCTCGATAAAATGCTGGTCTGGCAGCTCTTCACGCAAGATTTTCAACCAAGGCCCATCATGGGTAAATGCATCTAAATATTTTTGCGTGGCGAAATTGACCACTGTCATTCCGCGCCCGCTTTCGTTCTCAAACACCACAACATAGATGTTTTCGTAATCGCCGTTATCTGACAGCTCATTATTAATAAATTGTTCCATCTTTTACTCCTTATGGGCCAACAACGATGACAAAGAATTCAGGCCAATCTCTCCAGTCGTAACTTGTTCCACCATCATTGGCATTCTGGATACTGAATGAGTTTGGTGTTCTATTCCAAATATTGGCGGAGTGAGCGCTTAATGCGCCGTTTTGTGAACCGCCACCAATCCCAACCGTTACCGCATACGCACCGTTCGACGTTGACATGACAAAGTTATAGCCGCCCACGTTGGTACGGTTAATCGCTGCAAAGCCGAATGAGTTAATGATTGTGCCGTTTCCTTGCACTGCCGCCCATGCCCTGACTCGGTGGTCTGTGCGATTAGACAAGTATATAGATAAGTAACCACCCCATACCGTACCGTAGACATTGCCGTCAGCGGCTAGCCATGCATTAGTATTACCCGCATAAACAGTACCTTCTGCTATCACTCCTGAGCCTTTTAAGTTACCTGCCGTAGTCAGAGTGCCGGGAAGACTAATAGCGGCACTGGTAGACTGGACTGCATTTACTATCCGGCTATCATCGCCCGCCGCCACCGTACCGGCAGTGGTGCCGACCTCTAGTGAGGCCGCACCTTTTACCCCGATGTTTTGCCGAAATAGCGCCACGTTGGGAATATCCGCGCCGTTGCGTTCTTTGGCTAACCGGGCGCTGGCGTTTTCCATCGTAATCTTGACCGCTTTCAGAGTTGCCGCCAGTGTTTCGCTGTCGCTATCAACTGCGCTGCTTAACTGGGTAAACCCTTTAGCGGCCAGCGTGGCATCAGGGTGATTGCGCGATTTCTCGTGCTCTTTGAGGGCGGCGTTAATATCGGCAATGGCTTTATCAAACGGATTGGCTTCGCGTTTATCTTCTTCCCCGCTGGCGGTAATTAAGGCCAGTGGCGCAACATAGTGCATAAAGCCATTTGGGTCGGGATAATCCTCTAAATCCTCAGCGTTTTTTTTAACGCCAATATGAATAATGGCGTTAAATTGCCCTAATACACTGCCCTGCAAACTTACATCCGCGTAAATAACATTATTCTCACTGGCATCTAATAAAACCCCGTCAGTCAGTAATGCACGAATACCACCGATATAAGCCAGCCCCGGATTAACCCGGTATTTATCCGCTTCTTTAGTGATAGAAAAACCATCAGCAAAAAATGCCGCATGACCGTAATAGTCATAATTTGCCAGGCGGGTGATTTCATCTATCCCACTCAGCCGCGCGCTGAAATCAATTTGCCAGGTTTGCGCGGTGACGGTTATCTGGCTGGCCTCGGCGGCTCCGTCAAACTCCATCACAAAGGTGCGGGTAATGTTGTTGCCCTGTACACCGCCAGCGGTGGCGATTTTTTGCTGCAAGGCATTATGTACAATCATGCACAGGGTATTGCTGGCCGAGTCGACCAGGCCGATCCAGTTAAAGGAAAAATCACCGACGCGGGTATCCAGCACCACCGAATAGGCAACCGCTGAATCATTAATCACGCCATATTGCGCCACCGCTTCGCGGTGTACGATTAATGCTGCGTCAGGAATACCCTCATCGCGGTCAATTTCGCTATTGCTGTCCAGCCCTGGAATGTGTGCGAAAATAACGGTATCAGGTCGGGCCGGTAAATTATTTAATATCTGTTGCGCCTGCCAGTGTTCAAAGGCGCGAGTAATTGCAGTAGCCATAACAATTCCTTATTTTAATTTTGCTGAATACACTTCGTGTGAGTGCTGCATTTGCGCCGGTGTTGAAATCACTTTTGCCGTCATAATGCCAGGGGCAATATTTAATTTTGCATGGTGGTAATAATAATCCCCGCCAAACTCGCCACCGTGGACGGCTAAAGTTTTCGTATTAATCACCTGGAAAATATAACGGCGACAGGTGCGGCCATATTGGCGAATAAGCGCCATCATTAAATTATTATTTTCAGCCAGTTGATTATCATTTACCCGAATAATAATAACGTCCCAATCATAGCCAGGTTGGCGCTCATGCTGGGTGATAACACCGATCCCCAAGCGTTCAAATATGGCGGCAAAACCCGCCAACGAGCCGGCATCTCTGGCGTTAATAAAGGCGTAATTTACCCGTTTGCGAAATAACGCCTGTGGTTCGCCAGCAAACTGTGTGACATCACGCTGATAAGCCAGGGCATTGAGTAGCGGCACAACACAGGTGAGCGGGTCAGTCTGGTTTAGCGGCCATTTCAGCCAGGTGTAAACCTGTTGCCAGAATGCCAGACAGGCACGCATTAATTTCACCGGCTCGCCTTTATTCATCCATACCGGCAAGGTAAAAGTGGGTAGCTTATCCATTGGCATTCTCCAACGTCAGCACGCCCAATCGTGGCACGGATAACCCGCTGATAATGTCCTGTTGCGAAAATGTCAGTGATTCAATTTCAGCAAAGTGATCGTGTAATTCTTCTCCTAGGCGCGACATTGAAAAACGGCTGTGCGGCCAGGTCTTTTGTACGCTGTAATCGGTATTTTCACGAAATGCACAGCCGATCAGATTGCGGATATTTGCCAGCAAAACGGTGGTCTGTTCATCATTTAAATTGCTCGTAGCAAAAAGATGCAACGTGACGGTGAGGTCATAAATCACTTCTGGCAATGGCAAGCACAGCACATCGTCGCCGTGGCCGTGGTTGCCCTGGATCATCACATAATCATTCACTGTGTCGATAAAAGGCTGGCTGGCGATGCCGGAATCTAGCAACAGATAAACGTTAGCGGTACCGGGGCCGCGTGGCGCATCGTGTAAGAAAAATATCCGGTCAGTGCTTAAACCTGCAATGCCAGCAATCAGACCGCGGTAAACCGCATCAATATGATATTGACCAGGCAAATTAAACTGATTGCGTACCCGGTCGCGTAATTCATCATCGGTTTCAATGTCAGCTCCTGGCGTCACCAGCCAATTATCTTCATTGACTGCGCTGGCAATGCCGGCCACCGCGACCGGCAGAATGCGAAAATAACCTGGTGCCAGGTTGTGAGTACTACTCGCTGATTCAGCGTTAACCGCAACTAATGCACTGGCACTACCGGCAGCGATAACCGTATCGGCCAGCGTCAATAATTTATATACCGTGCCGTTAATGCGTTCGGTCTGAATAACGGTACCGGCGGCGACCACTACCGCCTGGCTGGCGCTGATTTTGGTAAAGCGGATCACGCCCTGGGCGGTGCTGGCATCTTTGCGGGACAAATTGACCGCCCAGGCAAACAGATCAACAAATGTGCCGCTGGCGGTGGCAAGAAACATATTAGCCATCACGGTGCTGGATAATGCATTAACCAGCCACAGCGCCGGCGCGGTCACTATCGCCTTGATAAGCCGCCAGAACGGCGACATATTCGAGGTGTTGGTAATTAGGTTTTCTTTAGCCACCACCGCCACAAATTCAGCGCGCATTTGCGTTTCGGTGGTCGGCACTCCCTCGTCGGCCAGAATGGCTTTATAGTCAGGATTCGGGCGGTTATTCATCATAAGCCTCCGGTCGACAGTGGGCCGAATTCGTAGGTATCAGCGGTAATAAAATAATTGCCCTGGCTATCATCGGTTATCACGATGGTACCCGGCACAATGCGATTATCGGTTTCGGTCAACAGCTCCATTTGCAACAGGATATCGGCGCGCAATACCGGGCTACGCTCGGCAATCAACAGTTTGACCAGACCGGATTCGATAATCCGATGGACGCAATCCTGTGCAATGCTGATGCGGTTATCACACAACAGCGGTTCATTCCCGGACGACAGCGTAAAGTCGCCGTCGGTTATCAGCAGGTCGATATACCGTTGTTCACTCATCCGGCGGCCAGCTCCCTTGATTCCATGATGCTATCCAGCGTGGCTCCATTCGGTGGGTATATATTCACCTCATGAATAGTATTGCCGCTGCGGGTGGTGTTGGTCTGATTGCTGTTATTGGTGGTCAGGGCTTTAGCTATCCCGCCCTTATTCATTGCTGGACTCATTAAACCCGCCGGCGCGGGTAATGCCGTTGGCGCGGTTGCGCCGTTCTCGCCCTGGCCGATAGGTTTAAGGTCGATGCTTACGCCGGGGATTTTATTTAATTTGGTGACAATCCAGTTATAAGTCGCGCCGAAAGACTCGGTTAAGTAATCCCACAGCTTGCTAAAGACATTGCCGATGGCGTCAGCAAAATCATTAAATGCGGCGACCGGCGACAAGCCGCCAAAATACGCCACCACCATTTGCCAGCCCAAGGTAATCGACGCCCACACACCGGCGAACATATCCCCAACCTGTCCGGCAATCTTCATCACCCATTGAAACGCGGCACTGTCCAGTAAGGTGGCTTTAAGCTGATCCCAATGTGAAATCACATACCAAACCCCCGCCGCCAGCGCGACAAGGCCAGCAATAATCAAGGTGATCGGACTGGTCAATAACTGCATCCCAACACCGGCCAGCAGGGTGGCGATACCGTAGGCGCGCATGGCGACGGTGCTGCTTATCAACATCATGCGGGTTGCTAACAGTGCGACGCGCAAGAACTTGAGCGCCCCGTTATAAATGACAGTGGCAAAGGTGGCTAACTGAATGGCGCGCGCTTTGATATTGAGCGCCCACGTCAGGGCTTTGATAACCGTGGTTGCCACAGTCCAGATCCCCGTCAGGCCCAGCCAGATAAATTTCGCCACCCCCATCACGATATTGGCGACTGCGCCGGCGGCGGCTACGCCCAAAGTTGCCAAGGCAAGGTAGCCAATCCAGCGTGCGATATTGGGGAACATATCCAGCCATTTGGCGAATTGAGTCCCGGCGTTAATCGCATAATCAGCCAGTGGTGAAATGGCCGGAATAAGCTGCATACCAATGGCAATTCGAATACGTTTCCACACCTGATCAACCCGTTCCCACATGTCGGCCATTTTTTTCGCCATCACCACCGCATGATCCAATCCCTGGGTATTACCCATATCACGCATATGCTGGCGCAACTTATCGGCCTGGCCCCAGGTGGCGGTTAATGCCTGTGCGCCATCACCAAAGGCTTTGTTTAATGCGGCTTGCGCCTTAACGTTGCCCTCAATGGTGTTACCGAATTTGGTCTGGAGTTTTTGCAGAATGTCGGGAAATTCCAGCATTTCGCCTTTAGCATCGGTAAAACTCAGGCCCAACTGTTTACCGCCATCAATCGCGCTTTTCAGGAATGCGTCATAAATCCCGCCGGCCTCGGTGCCTTTGGTCTGTTTGAGCATCCCCATTACGGCGAGTTGTTCATCCATGCTTGCGCCCATTTGCAAGCCGGTGCCTTTGCTGGATTTAACCAACTCGCGGATCTCGTCAAGGCTGGTACCAAAGTTTTGCACCATGTACGCGCCTTTCGACGCCATCATTTCGGCAAACGGGATATTGCCCATTTCGCTGGCAGTGGTGCGGAAATTGCTCGCCATATCGGCCATGTAATTGGCCGCACCCTCGGCGCTGCCTTTGGTGGCGACCGCCAGAGTATTAATCGCCGTGGTATAGCGCGGCAGCTCGTTATCGGTAATGCCAGCAATGGTACTTTTGATGATGGTGGCTGAACTGATAAAGTCGGCGGCATTCTTGCCATAGGCTGTGCTAAAGGTCTGCGCCGCTTTAAACATTTTATCCAGGGCTTGCGTACTGACATTACGTGTAGACAGTTCATCTAGCGTTTTTTGTACTTCATAAGCGGGTGCCACCAAGGCTTTAACGCCCATAGTGACGCCCCACAGCCCAGCGCCACCGACAGCGATTTGCTTAAACGCCCGTTGTGAGTTTTTAGCGAACTGCTCGACAGACTGTTGCGCCTTGCCGAGCGGTGCGCTCAGATTATTTTTAAGACTCAACAGAAAAGACAGTTCTTTCATGATTATCCCTACTCACCGTTAAAGGCTTTACAAACCCCACCGGCAACTCCGTTAATGGTGCTTTCTTGGAAATACTCAGCCAGCCAGGCCGCGCGCGCCAGACTCATAACATCATCACCCTCGTTGGGGAGGTAATGACGCCGAAGCGTCATATATTGTTCAAGCGGGTTACTCTTAATCGCTTGAATGAGCGCGTTTATTCCTTTACTTCGATTTCGGCATCCGGCGCGTAAATCTCATTCACTTTCTTGACAATTGCCGTCGCCATGCCGGGCCGTTGCAGCAGTTCGGCCAAACTGTCGCGCGATTCAGGTACAGCAATACGTTTCAGATAAGTGCTAACTGCACCGACAATATTTTCATCCCGCACCGACTCATTCAGGAACTTGTTATAAGCGACCAGCGTCGGGGCGAATTGCACATCCATACCTTTGACGGTCAGGGTGATCACATCTTTGATTTCTTTGCTCATTTCTCTAATTCCTTTCGTTGTTTTATTTCTATTATCAGTTGGTTATGCCGTGTGGCGCATTCCGGGTATATCTTTTGATACTGTCCTAACGTGTCGCTAAAATCGGTGCCGGTATTACCGGCCAGACGTGGCAAGGTGACCGGGCAAGGGGTTAACAAGTTTTCCTGATAGGGTACGTTCGGCACTCTCCGCACTGGCGTTGAACAACCGGACATACTCATCAGTAGCGCAAACAGTGCTAAATACCGGTTTAATGATTTCAGTCCTGATAAGGCGCTCGGTATGCACTTCATTGGCTCTTAGCTCCGTTAATTTGTCCTCAAGCTGGCGCGCTGAGGTGCCGGCGATATTTTCAACCTGTACGCGGTTAGCCTCGGCGACCTGGCTAATTGCCAGTTCGATTTTTGCCTGGCGGTCGCCGTGCATCGTCCAGCCTAAACACCAGGCGGCAATCAATAGCAGTACCGTCGGCAACAATTCGCGCATCACTTCACCCCGTTATGTTCCAGGCTAAAATGATTACCGTCTGGATTGGACTTAAAACGCCCGCCCCAAGCGCCGCCGATGGATTCCCAATATTCACCCAAGGGCTTATAGGCTTCGCTTTTGTCCTGGTACTGGCCGTTAATAAACAGATTGAAATCCACCGCCAGGCGTTGCGTGTGCAAACTATTAAGAATGCCTTTGCCGTTCCTGGCATTTAATGCGGACTGTTCCGGGGTGCGCCAGGCTTCACCAAAGGTCAGGCGGTAGCCGTGTTCGTCAGCCCAATTGATGAGCTGGGCGATCATGACGGTAAATACCGCCTGTTTTTCGCTTAATGTCATGATTCATTTTCCTTTTTTAGTCGCCCCAGATAGCGGGTCAGTAGTCGGGTCAGGGCCATCTCAATCACACTGGAACCCATAATTCCCAGAGCAGCAGCAACACCGACTAACGCCAGAATGTGAATATCTGGAAAGTGAATCAGCGCCATACCGGCCAGTAATGACGTGCCGGAACCTAAGATTGTTCGGCCCACAATCAGACGCAGGGTGATCGCTTCGTTACCCACCAACACCTTGGCAAGTGAAATAAAAGCGCCAATCCCGCCCAGCATGAGCACAATGCGAATAAATGATGTTTCTCCGTTTGGCATATGCATCACTCAACCGATCAAGTCGCGAACGTCGTCGCTCGATAAAATCGGCGTGCCGTCAATGTGGATAAAGTCCGGGCTGGTCACGATGTACTTAAATTTATGCGTAGCCGTCTCACCGCCTTTCGGGTCAAAACCTAACGGGCTGGTAATAATCAGCTTGCAACCAAAGACCTCGACCGTTAATTCCTCATCGCCGGTGTTGGCGTAAAACAAAATGTCGGTAGTTGGCATTTTGCGGTAGCTGCCAGCGGATTTAGCGGCAGCACTGAGTTTTTTAAAGTTTTTGGTATCAACCTCCATTTCCCCCTCGGCGGAGACATCACCCGCGACGTAACCATCAGGAACACCGCGCGATTGAGTGGCGGCGGTGTTGTCGGTGATATCCACTGACACAGTTTTCACATGGATAATTTGCGTACCCAGGGTAATGTCGATTGAGTTACCGCCAATGCGTGCAGTCGTCATATTAATTCTCCGTTATGGCGGTGATTGACTCGTCGAGCATGATGCCGACTTGAATCGATTTGGCGCTGCCGTAAGGCCGCACCACAATGTAAATACTCACCGTTTCACTGTCCGACCAGCTGATACCCACATCACCCGCTTGTGGTGATTTCACTTCGCCGGGGAATGTCTCAGCATTAATCTGGAAGCTGTGCGACATCGCGCGCATGGTGCGGGCGAAATAGGTCTGATGGGCGGCAATGCTGGACGGGGTGCTGTTCATTGAGCGATCGGCAATTTTGGCGATAGCCTGAATGCGCACCCGGCGAGAAACCTTGTCAACCACGCGCACATTCTCAATTTTCTGGTAGTCACCGCCGACCACATCCAAGGTACGGCCATCTGACCAGTACATCCCCTCATAATCGGGGTACCACATCGGCACCGAATAACGCAGGTCATGTAAGGCGCGCAAATGGGCCAAAGTGACTTCAACGCCATTTTTATCGACCGGCATATCGGCGCTATCAATGCCCAGGCCAATCAATGCGCCGGTTTTTACCCGCGCCGGGCTGTCGGCTACTGTCACGCTGCGGTGACATAAACGCCCCGCTAAAACGCCGGCTTCATTGCCCCACAAGGCCGGTACCAGTTGTACCGATTCGGCAGCAATGCCGGTTTCCAGTTCGGCCATAAAGGCCTGATAGGCTGACCAACTCATACCCTCGGCTACTTCATTTTGTTTTTGCGGGCCGATCACAGTCAGTATTGACCACACCCAACGGCCGTATTTGTTCGCCAGCTCGGCGCGCAAGGCAGCGTATAAGTTAATTTTGGTGCGACCGGTGCTCACATCAGTGATGGGTATGGTGCAAACCACCCCCTCAACCGAAAGCAACTGTTGTGCGCTCAGAATTGCCAGCATGTCGTCGCCCGGCTGTGCATCAACCGGTAAAATGATGGCGTAGGCTTGCCAGTTTTGACCGCCATTAAGTTGAGCGGCGCGCACGTTCTCACGCAGAGCGCTATCCGCATCAGCCAATACCACGGTGATATCCGATTGCGAATCCAGGGCGATTAAATCACCGGGGTTATCAGAATCAGCGGCGGCACTGCCAATAAACAGCACGGTGCGCTCAACTTCGTTAATCCTGCCCTGGCGCTGGTTAAGCTGGTTTAGTGTTACTGTGGGCCATGTCATTATTGTTTTCCTTTCATGTCCTGCGCTTTCACGTCCCAGCCGAAACCAATAGCCTGGAGTTGGCGCGCCATAATGTTGTTAAACTCGGTATCGCTCACGCCCAGGAACACGCGAGAGGGAATATCGATTTTCCAGGTGCTTTTCGCTGGTTTTCCCCGGAGTTTTTTTATCAGTAGCCCAGCCTGTGCCATGCTCAAGGTACTGAGTATTTGGGCGCTGGAGGCTTTAACGTACTTACCGTTTCGCAGCACTTTGTAACCCAGGGCGCGCAACTTTTTAGCCTGGCGCGGCAGTGCCGATTTATTACGTTGGTCAGGGCGCGGGGCGCGGTCGGCACTCATTGAAAATGACGCGCCATCTTGATGCACCCCAGCAATCAAGCCGGCTGAAACTGGGTTATTCCCGTTGTTATATTTGCCACCCTTGAAATAAATCCGTACTGCTTCCCGCTCTGGCATTTCACGCACGTGCAATAATTTGGGTAACTGGCGTAACATCTTGCCCTTACCCCGTTTGCGTGCCGGCCACGGATTGCCGTCCGGGTCGGTCTGGTTACGCTGATGACGTTTTGCGGCGGTAATAATCCCCAGCTTGGCAATGCGCCATAACAATCGTTGCCGCTTTTTTGGGGGCAGGTCTGCCGCCTTGAGCGTGTCTCGCAATTGTTGAAGCTGGCGTTTATCCAGCTCTCCCCGGACAATCACGGCGTATTACTCAAAGGTACGCTGGGTGATTGTGGCTCTCCTGATGGCCCACCACTGAACAGCCGGCCACCGGTGGCAATCATGATTTCAGGGTTAACCAGTGACCAGCGCTGGCCCTTAAATGGAATGCTGCCATTTTCGTCTACGCGAATATTGATGCTGTCGGCCAGCTCCACCACGATTTCAAGCGGTGATGAATTTTCTTCATCAAATTCAATATCGACAGTCGGCTCGGCCAGTTCTAACTCGTCATAAATCTCATTGCGGTAAGAGTCCAGCCAGACCAGTACCAGCGCGTAAACCTCTGCCGGGGCGCAAATTCGGTACGGGAATGCCCCCCAATTCAATACCGCGTGATAGCGAAATATTCCCAGCCGGCGCTGGTCTAATCCCAGGTATTTTGGGGCGATCATGATTGATGCGCTATCAATGGCACTTTCAAACTGTTGCATTGCCCGTTCTGGCAAATTCTCAGTCAAAAAGGCGGTCAGGCTTTCGATTTGACTCATATCAAATGCACCCCAACACGCGGGAATTTCTTCATGTTGCGCAGCACAAATGCCGCTTCAGCTAACAGAATGGCGCGGGTTTCGCTGCTTTCCTGCCCTGGGTGCGTTTCGCGCCGGCCAATGCTGGCAAACTCGCCCAATAAATCCGCTTTTGCCCTGGCATAGACCGCCTTTTTGTATTGGGCGGTAAGCTGATTTTCATCAGCCATCTTTGCCCCAGGCGTATCTAATGCAGTGGCATGGCCTTTACCTTGCCAATAGGTCACAACGTCGGCAGCATCATCATTAATTTCAGCAATCGCGGCTAATAACGCCTGCGCGGCGGTTGATGCCGGCAGTTCTGGCGGGATAGTGCGCGACTTTTGAAAGTCGGCCAGATTAAGGTCGGGCCAGAATGTCACCCCGTTGATAACGGGTTCGTCCTGGTATTCAATCTGCCGACCGCTAAACCCCAATGATGGTGCTGCCACGTAAACCCCTTATGTGCAAAATGGGAAGCGGGCTGACCGAGATCCACGACCTTGAAAACCTTACGGGTTTTCTGTCTCCCTCGCGCCCGCCCCGGCTTGCGGTAGTCGTTAAACTTTTTGTAAAGCCCGAATACGGGCGGCGATTTTTTCGCGGTGGGTCTTTACGCCCACTTTCACGTCAAAAGCGCCCGCCTGTGCCAGTAATGCGTCAGCCTGTAACAGCGTTTCCACATCATCGATCGCCGTGGCAACCGGTTTGCCGGACTTATCAGCCAGTAGCAGCAATCCGGCGAATTTGTACCACTTGGCGTTAACCTCTTCATGTAACCGCCATTTATCGCGGATATTGGCAAACGTTCGGCTGAAATACGGCTCAATGCTGTGACCGAGTGACGCCTGAGTTTCGGCCCACTCCATGACGGTATCCGCCACAAAGGTGGCAAAGGTGCTTTTGATATTTTCAGGGGTGTTTTGCCCCTGTTCGATGGCGATATCGGCCCAATCCAACGCCTGATCAAAGTTCCCCACGTCAAACAACCAGACCACACACCAAGCAAACGCCGGGTTAGCGTGAGCAATGCCCCCCTCCAGATAGCGTTCAACGGTCGGTAACCACTTAGGTAACAGCTCGTCACGCTTCATATCCACACGGTCGGCAATCGTTCCCAGACTGCGCACACGCGTTACATCACTGTCCAGCTCGCGTAGCTGTAAGTGCAGGCTGGCGGGGCTGGCGCTCAGGGCTTCATGGTTTTTTAACGCCAATTCAGCCTGAACACGGCGGCGGTAACGCTGACAAGGGGAAAGGGCCATAGTTATTCGCCTCCGTTGACTTCATCCAGAACGCCGTCGCCAACGGTGATCGCATCGTAAGCTGCATACAGCTCGTCATACTCCACCGCGTAGCCTTCCATGCGCAGGTAGTTGTTTTCGAAGCGCTTGCGGTCGTCAATCCATTCGGCCTTACGCTTACGGGTACCGCGTTGGGTGTATAAATGCAGGTTTGACAGCGTGGTAACGATCAAACGCCCTTCTGGCATAAATGGCGGGGTATAGGCGGTACGGCCGGCAATCTCGCGGTTAATCAACTGCGCGGCGACTTTCTCGGTCGGGCGGTCAATGCGGTTCATCATGCTGGTTGCATCGGCCGCGATAAGGTCAGCCGATACCAATACCACCAGGCGCGGGTCGTTGCGGAATGGCTCATAAATGCAACTGTGGATCAGGTCAGTTACCGCCGCGTCCAGGGAAACGAAATCAGCACCGGTACCGTTGCGGTCTAAAATCACTTTATCGGTGATGATTTGACCGGGGGAACGTTCCTGAACAATAGTCTGCCAGCCTCGGTTCACGTCCTGGCCGAGTGGGTTAGCTACCGGGTCGGTATTGTCGGCGATGGTTTTACCGTTAAAACCGATACGCAGCATATCCAGCGCAAAGGATTCATTACTAAACTCTTGGATACGTTGGAAAAACTCATCTTCACTGCCAGAGTTCGCCCAAACGACCAAAAGCGCGTATGTCAGATAAGAACCTGAATCCGTTTCAACCAGTTCATATTTGTTGCCCGATACGCCCATTTCACGGTTGAAACGACCGTCTTTTTTACGCCCGGTAAACATCCCCGGATTACCGGTATTGACGACCTGGCCCTGAATCTGGTCAACATCCATCAGATTGATCAGACGTAAAAACTCAGACCGTTGCATCAGCGCATTACGCAGCGAGGTTTCTTTCGGGTCAGTCAGCGAAAAAAATTGCTTGGTATCGGGCTGGTTATTGGCCTTGGCTAAGCCAGCCGCATATTTGCGGATTAGTGCTTCCGCTTTGGGTGTTAATTGCATGTTCTTTATCCCGTTTAAAGGTGGTCAATGGCGAATGCAGTTAGTTGAATTCGAAAGGCTTATTGCTGCCGCTCGGTGCGCCGTTGGGTACCTTGGATTGACGCGCATCCAATGCGCTGAATTTTTGTAGCACCGTGGTTAGCTGTTCTTTTAAGCCGGTCAATTCGTTGCTGCTGGCCGCTGGAGTACGGGCGGTGAAGTTCTGACGACGGGGTGAACGGCGCGAATGGTTACGGGAACGACGAGCTGACACCCCTTTGGCGTTAAATGATTGCATCAACTGCGCCAGATTCTTTTTAGCCACGCTGAATTCAGCGGCGACCACTTCATCCTCTGGATTGTCGGCTACTTCGGCGGCGATTTCGGCTACCTGGTCGGCGACGTCGGCAATCTCATCAGCCAAGTCGGCCACATCGGTGGCGGCTTCTTCCGGTGTATCGGCGGTAGTGCCGTTGGCTTTTTCTTCCATTTGCTGAATACGCAGGGTCAGCGCTTCAATAAGGGCTTTTAATTCATCCATCTTGGTTTCATCCTCGCCCTGGTCGGGCTGGTTATTGTCGGGGTCGGGTGTGAATTCTTTCTTAATGGAAAATAGGCGGTCAAAGAAACCCGACTTTTTATTTTCCGGTTTACTTTCACGGCTTTTTAATTGGCCCAGGCTAAAGGCTTCGACATTACCGCGTGTTACCGCTTTATCTTCGCCATTAGCAGTAAATGATATTTTTTCAGTTCCTAAACTTGCGGGGATATCTGTTACCGCCAAACCAAATAAATAACTTTCCCCACTACCGGCAAAATCGGGAACTATTTCTACGGAAGTGAAAAGCTTTTGCCCCTGTCGGTTAGCCTCAATTAAAAATTGATTGGGTATTAACTTGGCATAAAGCTTTATTTTTTCACCTACTTGTTCATATTTTAAAGCGTCGACTTCCCCCATGTTAGGAGTGTATTGCCGCATAGCAATATCTTCCTCATGGTACGGCCACAATAGAGCGGTGTAAGTCTCACGGCTGTAGGTGTTAGCGCATTCAATCAACCATTGCGGCTCTAATGGCCTACCGTCAACAGACGTTCCAGAGGTACCAATACAAATCCAATCTGAAATAAGTTGCGGCATGAAATACCTTTATACTTTTGGTTAATGAATAATTACCGTGTGATTTGCAGTATTGCGGATATTTAAATGCGGCGCACCCATCTTCATTATTATAAGTTCGGTTATAAGCTGTTATCCGAATGAGACCACATTTAATTTTAACTAACACATAATTACCTCGTCATAATAGCCTTATGGCAAAATATTCTGATGAAATTAAAGAGGCGGCGCGAACGCTTTTTATTAAAAGCTGGACGCCCAAAGATATTGCGCAGGAATTAAATATTCCGGTGCGCACAATTTACCATTGGTCTGATATAGGTCAGTGGGCGGCATTATTACCGGTTGAATCTTTTGAAGCGGCCATTACGCGCCGACATGACCAGTTATCACGGCGCGAAAACAAAACCGCGCTGGAGCTGGAGGAGGTCCGCGACCTGGTCGCGCACCACGTCAAATTAATGGCGCAGAGTAATAAACACGCCGAGAAAATGGCAGAAATAAAAACGCGCATGGCGATGCAGTCAGGCGGCGAGGATGAAACCGGATTCGGCAGCGAGAGGAAACGCTCATACCGCAAAAATGATATTTCTAGTATCACAAAAGAAATGTTGGATAGTTGGGCCAGTGAACACCTGTTTGATTACCAGCTGCATTGTCGCGCCAATAAAGAGCAGAACTTCCGGCACATTCTGAAATCGCGTCAAGTCGGCATGACTTACTATTTTGCTTTTGAAGCCTTTGAAGATGCGGTGTTAACCGGTGATCGGCAGGTGTTTTTCTCTGCATCTCGCGCACAGTCTGAAATCTTCAAATTTTATATTGTCGAAATCGCTCAACAGGCGTTTGGTATTACGCTGACCGGTAACCCAATCAAACTAAGTAACGGGGCGGTACTGCGGTTCTTGTCGACCAATGCCGGCACGGCTCAGGGTTTTAACGGCCATCTTTACGGCGACGAAATATTCTGGATACCCAAATTTGGGAAATTCCACGAAACCGCGTCCGCGATGGCAACGCATAACAAATTCCGCACCACTTACTTTTCAACGCCCAGCGCCAAAACACACCCGGCGTACCCTATATGGACGGGGGATACCTGGCGGGAAGATGACGCCAAACGGAAAAAGGCCATATTCCCAAAAGAAAGCGAACTGCGTAAAGGGGGGATTCTTTGCCCGGATGATCAATGGCGCTACATCATCACGATGGAGGATGCGATCAAGGGCGGGCTGGGTGCTCTGGTCGATATTGAGCGGCTGCGTAATAAGTACAATGCGACCGCATTCGCCATGCTGTACATGTGCCAATTTGTTGACAGTAAAGACGCGGTATTCAAGTTTTCCGAACTGGAGAAATGCGCGGTAGATGCCGGCATGTGGCAAGACCACGACATCAAAGCCGCCCGACCATTTGCTAACCGTGAAGTGTGGTGTGGCTTCGACCCGTCCCGCTCCGGTGATAACTCTACTTTTGTGATTATTGCACCGCCGATGTATGACGGTGAACGCTTCCGCGTCCTAGCGGTGTTCTACTGGCAAGGGCTGAATTTCACCTGGCAGGCTGAACAGATAAAGCAGCTGATGCGGCGCTATAACATCACCTATATCGGTATTGACGTGACCGGCATTGGTCGCGGCGTTTATGACCTGGTCACCAAATTTGCGCCCAGGGAAGCCACCCCGATTCTCTACAGTGTGGAAAGCAAAACCCG
This sequence comes from Yersinia sp. LJYL362, assembly GCF_048323875.1. Lineage (NCBI taxonomy): Bacteria > Pseudomonadati > Pseudomonadota > Gammaproteobacteria > Enterobacterales > Yersiniaceae > Yersinia > Yersinia sp. LJYL362. Next base: position 10,055 of record NZ_JBLWEX010000275.1, on the reverse strand, counting down.
CCTGGTGCTGAAAATGATTGATACGGTGGAGCGTCACCGCATCGAATGGAGTAAGGACGCCACCGACGAGAACAGCCAGGAGCGGGCCGAAATTGCCGCCAGCTTTATGGCTATCCGGCGCACGACAACCGCCAGCGGTAACGCGCTTACCTTTGTGGCCGAACGGTCAGACGCTACCGGCCATGCTGACGTATTTTTTGCCATTTCTCACGCCGTGATTAATGAACCCCTCGACTATGAATATGACCGCCCGTCTACCTGGGCCTTTGGAAAAGCAGCATGACAACTAAAAAGAAACGCGGACGCAAGAACAGCACCCAGCCAAAAAAAACTAAGGCAACCGAGGATTTCACCCCCGGACGCGGTAGCGTTATTTCATTTGGGGAGCCGGAACCGATATTAACCACTGGCACGGATTACAGTGAAATATGGTACGACAATGATTTTGACCACTGGCGATTGCCTATTGAACGCCTCGCCCTGGCGCAACTGCCAAATCTCAACGGCCAACATGGTGGCGTTCTCTATGCCAGGCGTAACATGTTGGTTAGCGACTACCTCGGCGGTGGGCTAACCACTGATAGCATTGAGGGCGCGGCGTTTAATTATTACCTGTTTGGTGATGTGGCTATCTTGAAAGTGCGTAATTTTTGGGGGGAGGTTATCGACCTGGTACCGCTGCCCTCACTCTATACGCGCCGGCGCAAAACGGGTGAGTTTGTCGTTTTACAAAAGGATGAGCCGCTATCTTATCCCCCGGAAGATATTATTTTTTTGGCGCAGTACGATCCCCAGCAACAAATTTACGGTTTGCCGGACTATATCGGCGGTATTCATTCGGTATTACTGAATTCTGAGGCCACAATATTTCGCCGTCGTTACTACCATAATGGCGCACATATGGGCTTTATCCTGTATGCCAACGACCCCAACATCAGCACGGAAGTCGAACAGGAAATCAAAGAAAAAATAGAACAGAGCAAAGGTGTGGGTAACTTCCGCAATATGTTTATCAGTATCCCGAAAGGTGACCCGGAGGGGATTAAATTGATATCGATTGGTGAAGTGAGCGCCAAGGATGAATTTTCCAACGTTAAAAGCATTACCGCCCAGGATATTCTCACGGCGCATCGCTTCCCGTCCGGCCTGGCGGGGATTATCCCACCTAATGGAACGGTGATGGGTGACCCGGAAAAAGCCCGCGCCACGTACCGAAAAGATGAAGTTATCCCGGTGCAAAATAAGTTTATGCGCGCCGTGAATACCGACCCCGAAATACCCGTAAATTTACACCTACGCTTTAAAGCAGATAAAGATACGGATAACACCGAAAGGGGCGAAAATTGAGCAGAATTAAGCTAAAATCACGGAAGTTAACAGAAATAGCTTTCGGAGTGGTTAATATGCGAATGTTCAAGATTAAATGCACGGAATGCCGCGCACCCGCAATTATCCGCAAAACAGAATGGAAAGACGTCAAAATAGCCGACCTGTATTGTGCTTGCTCCAATGTCGAGTGCGGTCATACCTTTGTATTTAACGCGGTGTTCTCACACTCACTCAGTCCCAGCGGGTTAACGGGGAGTAAGTTGGTGATGGCATTACTTGAAATGTTGAAGCCAGATGAAAGACAGATAGCGCTAGACTTGCTGCAAGGTCAGCCAGGATAAGAGAAACCCGCCGAATGGCTACACCGTCTACTCTGAGTGTTCTGAGTGTACGAGATATTGAGTTTTCACCTAAACTTCATCACGAACGATGATAATTAGTTTTTTAAATTTAGCCTGATAATTAATTAAAGGAATATATTTATGAAAGTAAATTATGGAGTAGATTTTCAATATTTCCCCAAAGGATCAAGTAGACCTTTGGATGATGGAATTGTAGTGCCTTTAAGCTCAGATAAAAATGAACTGCTATTGTTACCTAATGTAGGGGATTACGTTGATATTGAGGGGATGAACACTGAATATGCTCATTTTAACGGGAAGGTCAAATCAAAGTTGTTTCGCTACATTAGAATATCAGAAGATGAGGTTTTTTGTTCAGTTAACATTGTTGTAGAAGAAACTGATGACGATTGGGGTCTGCTAATAAAAGAGTGATTTGGTAGCCCGAAATGTAGACAGCTGCCTTTAGAATATATGTAGTAGCTCATACCTAAGTTGACAAAAAGCCTCATCAGAAAAGATTGATGGGGCTTTTCATTTTTTCAACGTTGATATATGTCAAACAACTTAATTAACTTCACTTCCCCTTGCTGCCAGCATTCCTGATCAAGTCGGGCGGTCATTTTGTTGGGTAGTACCAAATTACCGCCCCTGGCTAGCACGTTGATTTCCCACTTTTCCAATATCCAGCCGCTACGCTGTACGGCTTTGTCGATTTTTTGGCACATTTCCACCATAGAGGCGCTGATAGGCTACGTCTCAATTTTTTTCAGTGGTTTTTTAGCTTCTTCCCGTAGTCGGTTGCGCAGTTCTCGCCGTTGGGTGTAGGTGAAACTGTCAAAATCATTAAAATCTGGCGGTGGCGTTGTTCGTTTTTTACGCTGCCTTGGGGCTTCGTCGTCGGAGGTGGGGACAGTTATTGCCACGAGTCCAAGGGAGGGCAAAGAGCCATTAGGGCCAACGTCAAAACCTGCGACCGCGTTGCGGTCGGAGTTTGGTTGGTTATCGTTGCCTGGCTTCGCGACCATCTTCCAATTATCGCTATGGGTGCATACGCGTGACTCATCGCCCAGGCGTGGTGACCAGATCCCGTAGATTTGTGTGCCGTATTCGCCGTAGTCATTCGCCACGTCTGCTATTGCATACGCGGTACGCACGGTGTGGTACTTGCGCGGTATGAGGACGCCGCCCTGATGATGGATATAGGTAGCAAAACAACCCGCATCCGCCGCCGCGAGGACATCATCCATTTTTTTATCGGGCAGAAGTTGCGCACCCTTTTTGGGCTTTAACTTGCGTTGTAGCTGGCCGGCTAACAGCCGTAATTCGCGGTAAGCCTGGCGGGAGGGGATGCCAAAGAACTGGAACTGTCGCACCCGGTGCAAACTCGCCCAGGCAACGGCATTTTCTACCATGTCACCTAACGGCTTGCCGGTTTCTTTACTCAGTAACGGCTTACCGGTTGCCTTGTCGATCACCGTTTTCATTTGTCGGCCATCAACGTTTTTGCTGATATATTTGGCTATGTAGCTGGTCGGCGAGCCTTTTCGTTTTGTTATCAACTCGGCAGTAAACCGGGGCTTGATATCATTACCCAGCTCGGCACGGTCTTTTCTGATCGCAAAATCACGCATTATCTTGGTGATGGCCGTGCGATGTTTTTTGCGCATAAAGCACATTAAATGCCAGTGAACGGTACCGTCGTGGTGAGCCTCGGCAACACGCATCCCATACCAGCGTAAGCCCATGCGGTGCATCTTCTTACGGATACCGGAAAAGAGAACGACCAGATAATCACTGCTTTCTCTTACCGTTTTGGTTGTCCATTTGGGGTTAGGTTTCCCATTGGCAAGGGTGGCGTGATATTGAGACGGACAGGTAATGGTGTAGAAAACGGCGCAATCGGATCGCATTTCGGCCAGATTTTCTAGCCCTTTCATGGTGGTCATCATTTCATTGCGGCGCATACGCGGGTTACTGGTGCTGGCATTAACCACCGTTTCCATATCCAGCGTGACACCCTCGTCATTCACAAACTCATGTGAACGAATAAAATCCAGCATTCGGCGATACTGCTCACGTTTGTGTGTCAGGGCGTCGTAGCTGATATAAGCGGAGGCGTGTTTATGCACCAATAACACAGCGCGTAATTGTTCCTCTCGCCATTCACTCCGTAAACGCCATAACTTTCTGTACCACCATTCGGCGCAACGCAGCCGCGCCAGTGCTCCGGGGAGTAAGTGGTAAGGCACTTCCCCGCGCCGGCGCAGACATTCATTTAACGCATACCAATAAGGTGGAGTGATACAAAGTCGGGCGGTTTCACTGGCAACCACTTGATAGATTTGTAATATTTCATCGGGGGTGGTTTCGTCAGTGAGCACTTTCGTGACCTGATCGTCAAACAGCATATCCATATGCGCGGCGACCATTGTCGCCAGGGTTTTCACTTCCTTTTGGTTTAATTCTGGCAGTCGCAATAAATCGTCTAACCGCTCCCGGCTGGCAATGTTTTGATAGGCAATTGTTTGCTGTTTCTTTCTCATGGCGTCCAGGCGTGACAATGCGCTTTCAACAATTTCAGTTAAAAAGGTATTGGCCCGTTCGTCGCCAGATTCACGGCGTAGATAATCAATGCGTTGCTGTAATGGCTTCCGAATAAACTTTGGTTGGCTGCTTAAATTTGCTTGTACCAGGGCGGCGGGAATATGGCGCTGTAACTTATGTGATTGCGCCAGTCGGGCAAGGTGGATATCAAGAAAAAGCTCATGTTCATCCAGAGTGTCAATTTGCCATTGACGGCGTTCGCGGGCTTTCAATTCCTCTTTAGTGAGTGACGCCTCAATAGCTGCTTGTTGGTCAGCCTGATAAGCGGCCATCATGACGGCCAGCGGGGTACGTTGTGCCGGTACGATTTCCAATAACGGATTTATAGCGGTGTTGGGTTTATTCCAAGAGTAAACCCCGGCAAACGTTTCATCGTTTCCGGGGTAAGGTTGTGACGGGGTGGGCTGAGTTCTGCCGCGTTGGTTGGTCATTGCTGGAGTGAGCCGCCTGGCGTAGGGAATTGCCGTATACGGTGGTAAACAATGGCGCATACCGTGCCTTTCGGTATTTCCATTTTTTCAGCGATAACGCTCGGCGTTAATCCCTCGGCATAGAGCGCGCGGCATAGTTCAACATCATGATCGCTGTGTTTTGAGTTGCGGTTACGTTCGCCAATCGTTGATGGGTTAACATCTTCGGAAAATGCTTTTACCCGGACGGCGGTCAAGGTGCGGCCAAGGTGATCGGCGATGTCTTTATATCGGGTGGTGTTTACCGCTTCACGCAGATAAGCCACCTCATCCGGTGACCAGGGCTGGCCGTGACGATTTGGGATAGTCATAGCAGCCCCCTTAAAATGGAATTTCATCGCATGGATCAAAAAATGAAAGCAGAACTAATTGCGGCGCGGCAAAATTACATTGAGTAATGTCTGATATTTCCACCCCAATTTTACGACCGGTGTATTCACCAGTTCCACCGTCCCACTCGACTAAAAGCAGATAATCACCGACTTTAAAATCACGGTCATTAGTGCGTAACTCGGCTTTTTTTCTGCCATCAATAACTGCCTGGAAATATTCAGGCAGGATTTTTAATTGATGGGTTATTACGGTTCGCGAATGTGAAGCGGCTTCCTGAAATGCTTCTGCTGTGCGCTGCGCTTCTTTACGGTCGGACTCGGTTTTATGTATTGCCTGAATGGCTAACTCAGTCGTTTTATCATGACCCTCTTTACAGATATTCTTACCGGCATCAGTACCCATGATCGCAAAGATTAAAGAATCCCATTTGGGTTCGAATGATGAATTGAATTCTTCTAAGTGTGTCACTCTCTGCCGTAGTTTGGAGGCTTCACTATTAAGACGTTCGATTTCAAGACCGGCAGCAACTAAATGCTTTCTGACGTGCGCTCTTAATGCGATTGCATGAGTGCCATCGAGCGCAGCAAGGGGAATGAGACTACTAGCCGCACAAGTCAGCCCTTTAATTGCATTGGTGGTATTAATATGAGTAGCCATTATTTAGCCTCTTTATTTTCAGTGGATGAATTAGCAACGGGTTTAACTTCTGATATCCAGCTGGATAACTCTTCAAATACTTCTTCTTTAGAAAAAACGGATTGACTTAATTTGGCTAGTTTGTTGTCTAATCGTTCAAGTAATAACAAACGCTCAGATAGGCGAGCATTATTAAAATGCTCAACCAGTTCTATGTCATTTATCTCTTTGGTTAGTTTTATCGGTGCCACAGTCATTGTTATTACCCCGTTTTTAGATAATGGGAATCCCGACGCAGCAAAGCGCCTGTTAATTTCAGGTGTTTATTTAATCGATTTTATTATCCGGCAACGGATCACAATCTATATAGGTGATTCTTTGCGGTAATAAACTGGCTGATGCCCTCCATCTATTTAGCGCATCAACGATATTTCTTTGCTCTTGTGGTAACAGCTCCTTAAACTCCAATCCATGCCTAGCCTTTGTAATGTCTGCAAGGTAGTAAATGGCACCTTTCATTTTTGGGTCTGTCTCGCCCATTTCTTTGAGCAGTGCCGGGATAATTCCCTGGTGTTTTTTGTTGGGGAATAAACACCAAATTTCAGCGGTATGCTGTAGGCCGTGCTGACGTTCTTTTAATGTCAGCGGTACCGCGCGGGCCTCCTCGGTGTTTGCCATATATCCCCCTACGCAAAGATTCCCATCAGACGCGCCCACCAACGGGGTTTAGCCCTAGGTTTTGCCATAAATGGAAATCGACAACCTTTGATAAATTGCACTTCGGTAGCTTTTGGCTGAAAACTACGACCGTCCGGAGCTTCAAGCCAGCCACGCAGGTGGCGGCGGTGTGTTACTTGCTGGCCGTTCGTTAGCATTGCAGCCAGTGACGGGCATTGGTTAGCGGTCATTAAGTGATCTCCATCAAATGAATAGTTGCCGGGGGACTACATCGCGCCCGGCGCGCGTTTTTTGTGGTACTGTTTTTGCGCCGGTTACTACTGTGAGAGGGAACCCCGGCGCACATGCCAACCAACCACAAAAAGGAATGCGATATGATTTTTAAACTGCAATGCAAAATTGACAATGGACATAAATGGTGGTGGGAACTAATAAGTAAATCATCTGCTGTGCGTCTTAAAGGCCCAATATTTACCAGTCGACACGAGGCAATAAGAGACCTTGAAAAAATACAAACTGTTATAGAAAAAGCGCCTCTCGTTAGCTGTATCGCAGAAAAAATTGATGAGATTGATTTGTATCCTGAAATTACAGCTTTAAAAGCACCTGTTGTTTTTATTTTTAATAATCGCAAGCCGGATGTATGGGATTGGCAAGCAATCGACGAAAAAGGCAATGTAATCACCGAGAGCGCCGAGGAATATAGCGGGCGTAATGGATATAAGACATGCGAAGATGCTTTAGTTGCTGCAAAAAAAACCAGAGAATCCATTGCTTGTGCCCCTTTCGTTGATGCAGCTGGCGTGCCAATAAGTCCGGCAGTCCTATCTAAAGATTATTGTGAGCGGCGAGAGTTAGTTGATAACCATCCCGCAGCCGTTTATTGGCGAAACCGTAATAACAGGTAGCGTTACTCGCCACCCTCGCTTATTAAAGCTAGCGCTGCCGTATCTGTAATGCGGCAGTTCGAGTCAAAAATTATCACGCCGCTATGGACTCCATTTACGAAATAATTACGCCGAAAAATCTCTATACCCTCCAGTTGTTTTTCTGTATTCCCCACCAATGAGATTACTTTGAAACTTCCCATTTTGGAGTCAATTACACTTGGAGTAATAGTGACATCCCCTAGGTTTGTTTTTTTATTAATTAAGCACTCTTCTTGAATTAAAGTTTCTGCTAATTCATTAATTGGTATATCCACACCATCAAAACCTGAACCTAATAAAGCAATGTTGCTTTTCCCATCTGCACGACCATACGCACAAATTATTTTTTCAAAATCAACAAGAATAAATGTTTCTCCGTCTTTTATTTTAATAAATTTCGACATTTCTAAATCTCCATTCCGTAAATAAAGAGAAAACCCTTTCGCAAATTACTTTATTTGAGGGAGGGCTTTATCCCCTCATTTCATACAACTGATCAATGTATTCGGTTGCCTGTGCCTGGGCGTCGAACTTACCGTATGACTCATCACCCTGGCGAACGTGGTAGCGGGTAATTGGGTTTCTTTTATTTCGCTTCAATCTGGTGATTGAGAAACCACGGTAAGCAGTTGTGTGGTCGCTGATAACAGTCAGTGCGTACATCGGGCCGCGAAGCAATGGGGAAATCATGCCGTTGCGCCATACTGATTGATTGTCTTTTTATTCGCTTTGGCGGCGGATGTTTTAGTTGCTGCAATTTTACGATTCACTGCTGCGGATGGCCTGGAGGTAACTAATCTATCTTTCCATGCGTGCCATTCAGGTGTAGCGGTGCAAGCCAGTTGGTTAGCGTAAGCATCCCACTCACCACGATGGATCAAAATCTCGCCCTCCCCGTCCAAATTCTGCGGGTTCTTTAGTCGAATCACCGGAAGTTTCCCAGCAGCAACCATTTGACGGATTGCTTTTGGAGTTTTACCGATGTAGTTAGCGAAAAACTCTACCGACACCAATACCGAGGAGGTTTCTGATACTTGTTGCATTTGCTATTCTCTCCATTCGCTCTCGCAAGAGCCTCTTAGGGGTCGTTAGAGTCCGTACGAGCGCCGCGAGTTATCAATATGGATAGAATCTACGTGAGTACGTAATTTATGTCAATACATGACAATGAAAAGTTAAAGGCAATTCGTCAATCTGAAAGATTAAATATGCGGGAAATGTCTGATTTAATAGGGATTAATTACACAACTTACGCTGGCTACGAGTCAGGTAAAGCTAAAGTATCGCTAGAGGCTGGTAAAAAACTCTTTAAGCACTCCAGATTTAGAAAGTACCGTGACTGGTTTATGTTTGATGAAGTTGATCCCGCTGCCGGACAGATAGCTCCGGCACTCTCCCCTTGTGGGCAAGACGAAACAACCTCACCGCACTCAGACAAAAAGATTGGTTAAGTATCTATAAAGTTTATATTTTTGATATTTCATTCCAAGATAGTTATTTCATTGAGGGGCTTACTTATGTCAATTAAGAAGCTCACTGATGGTCGGTACGAAGTGGATGTCAGGCCGCAGGGTTCGGAAGGAAAACGGATTCGGCGCAAATTTGATAAAAAGGCAGAGGCCCAAACGTTTGAGCGCTATGTCTTGGCAAATTTTCATAATAAAGAATGGGTTGATAAGCCAGCAGATAAAAGGGTTCTTTCTGAGCTAATCGAATTATGGTGGAAGTATCAAGGCCAAAATACGAAGCATGGCGAAAAGGAAAAGTTGAGGCTGTATAAAATAGATAGAGAAATGAGTAATCCACGAATCTACATGATTACACGCAAGTTTCTCATGGAGTATCGTTCGCAACGCCTAAGTTCTGGTTTGTCGCCTGCAACGGTGAATCGTGACCTTTCTGTGCTGTCTGGTATGTTCAGTACGCTAATTGAAGCGGAAGAGTTCCATAGTGAGAATCCGATCTGTGCGGTATCGAAGCTAAGGTTAAAAAATAGCGAAATGTCATTTTTGTCTGAGGATGAAATCGTTGATTTGCTTTCAAAAGCTACAGGAGATCAACGCAGAATAGCGTTGCTTTGCCTAAGTACCGGTGCAAGATGGGGGGAAGCTAAGAATCTTCGGGGCGAGCACATAGTTGGGAATAAGGTTACTTTTGTTGAAACAAAGAACGGGAAAAAACGCTCAATCCCGATATCTGATGAAATGTTAACTATCATCAAAACCAAGAAATCCGGCCAGCTCTTCAACGCAGATTACAATGAGTTCCGTTCACTATTGAAAGAGTTAAAACCTGATTTACCAAAGGGGCAAGCATCACATGCGCTACGGCATACCTTTGCAACTCATTTTATGATGAATGGCGGGAACATAATCACACTTCAACGAATACTTGGACATTCCAATATTCAACAAACGATGAACTATGCTCATTTTGCACCGGATTTTTTGCAAGACGCTATCACACTAAATCCGTTGAGAGGTGTATCCCTTGTCCATAAATCGTCCATCGGTTGAAGTTATTTAGAGTTTGTTAGGGGTAGTTAAATAAACATAACCCTTTGATACCACAAGAATAGCCCTATTTTTGTGGTATATCCAACGCACCTTTGGGCGCGTTTTTTATTGACAGCAATTCAGGCTGGCGGTTAGTTTAGAGGCTGTTTGTTTTAGCTATAACATATCGTTTCAATCAGTATCAAAAACAGTCTTCAATAACAGGTAAGCAGCAAC
>NZ_JBLWEX010000274.1:0-29630 GCF_048323875.1 Yersinia sp. LJYL362 | reverse complement strand
AATTTGGCCTGACCGGCGGAGTGGTGAAAAGTGGCACCTTCCAGCAGTTTATTCGCGGTGGCATTGCTTTCGCCACACCGCCAACTACCCCATTGGCACCGAAAGCCAGTGTGAATCAACATTTCCTACTTAACCCGCAAGAGCCTAAAGACTGGCGCAACTGGGGAACGGCGATACCGCACTTCTAGTTTGCGGGCCTATCAGGGCGGTAACGTTACGCCGCCCTGATAGTCATCACCACACACATCCAACACACATTGGCGCAACCAACGATGCGCCGGATCAGCCTCCATTCGTGGGTGCCAGAGCATAGAAACCATAATAACCGGTGAGGTTATCGGCAGAGAAAAGCTGTACATCCCGCTGCGCAGGTTCCGGGTATGACGTTCAGGAACCGTGGCAACCAAGTCTGATCCTTTCACTAATGCCAACGCGGTCGAGATTCCGTCAACATAAGTCACTGCGTTTCGTTCCAGACCCACTAATTGCAAAGCATCATCAACTGGCCCTTTATGGCCCTGACGCCGTGAAATCATAATATGGCCCTGGCTAGCATAGCGTTCGGGTGATATCTCCCCTTGGCTCAATGAATGCCCCGCCCTGACAACAGCAATAAAGCGATCGCGAAATAACCCGCGCGTGCGCAATTCAGGGCTGGCCGAAGAACCCACGACACCGGTTTCCAGATCGACAATGCCATCACGCAGCAATGCACTGTCTTTGTCCATTTTCTGCATAAAGCGTAACCGCACCCCCGCAGCATCTTGGTTAACTCGCGCCAACAGCGTCGCACCAAAATTTTCCACAAAACCGTCACTGGTACGCAATGTGAAAATACGCGTCAGCTGTGCAAGATTGAGTTTCTCCGCCGGGCGCAGCACCGATGTTGCGCCCTCAACTAATTGGCTGACCTGCTCACGCAGTTCAAGCGCCCTTGGCGTGGGAACCAACACCCGCCCCGCCCTAACTAATAAAGGATCACCGGTGGTTTGGCGTAATCTCGCCAGCGCACGGCTCATTGCCGATGGACTTAGTCCCAATCGCTGGGCGGCACGCACCACACTGCCTTCTGTCAGCAGAACATTGAGAGTAAGGAGTAAATTGAGATCAGGTTTTGTCATTCAGTGACTCTAGCACAACCGGTGATAACATGGCGTTGAATGCAGTAATAAACTGCATTCAGTGCGTCTTCCGCCCTGTTATGTAATGGAATAGCCTCTGACTAAGTCTTATTTGGAGCTATTCCCACATGAAAGCCAATACCCACAATATAAACTCACTCAAAGTCGAAGATACCAACCTGCGAAAAACAGTGCTCAGCCTCTCCCTGCCGATGCTGCTTTCGTCATTAGCCACCAGCATTGCCAATGTAGGGTTGCCCACATTAACGCAGGCTTTAAATGCCTCATTTCAGGATGCGCAATGGGTGGTATTAGCCTACTTGTTGGCGATAACCACATCGGCCATCAGTATTGGGCGCATGGGCGATATCATTGACAAGCGCCTGTTGCTAAAAGCCGGAATTGGATTATTCACCGTCGCATCAGTGGATTGTGCATTGGCACCCACGATGGGGATACTGATTGCCGCCCGAGTCTTACAAGGGTTAGGTGCTGCCGCCATGATGACACTGACATTAGCATTGGTAGGTGAAACGGTTAACCCAGAAAAAACCGGGCGAGTTATGGGTATGCTCGGCACCGTCTCCGCCCTCGGTACCGCACTTGGTCCCTCTCTCGGCGGCATACTCATTGCCGGGTTTGGCTGGCCTGCCATGTTCTTAATTAATATCCCTTTGGGACTGTTGGCCCTGCTACTGATATCGCGTTACTTGCCCTGTAATCGGACTGCATTCACTCAACCGCAATCTGGTTTTGACCCCATCGGGATGCTGCTGTTAGGCCTAACTCTGGCGCTGTATGCGCTATCGATGACATGGGGACATGGCAGGTTCGATGCACGTAATTTAGCGTTATTAGCAGCTGCGGCCATCGGTGTCTGGCTATTTAGTCGGGCAGAAAAAAGGGCGAAATTCCCCTTAATTCAAACCGCTATGTTGCGCCATTCAGTACTGCGCGGCAGTTTAATCATGAGCACGTTGGTCACTACCATCATGATGTCCACATTGATTGTTGGGCCATTTTATCTTTCACGGGCGCTGGGCTTGCCAGCACAATGGGTTGGCTTAGCGATGTCTGCTGGCCCGATAGTCGCGGCGCTAGGAGGTATTCCGGCGGGCTATGCGGTGGATAAATTAGGTGCTCAAATAATGGTCACCGGCGGATTGGTCGGCGTCACGTTTGGCACCACAATATTGGCGATCATCCCCGCAGGCTGGGGTGTGCTGGGCTATGTTCTCCCGGTTTGCCTGATTACGGCTGGTTATGCCATTTTCCAGACGGCTAACAATACGCTAATGATTCAATCTGTGAATGCCGATCAACGGGGTGTCGTTTCCGGCATGCTTAACCTGTCACGCAACCTTGGGCTTATCACTGGCGCATCGGTTATGGGGGCTATTTTTGCCTTCGCGTCGACCGCTCAAAATATTCAACTGGCAGCCACGACGGATATTATCCAGGGAATGCAATTGACTTACGGCGTTGCAGCACTGTTAGCCACAATAGCGCTGGGGATTTCTGTCATCCACTTAAGAAACAAATCTAATCAATAAATATTCCCCTCTCCATAGATATTACGAGTTTATGACACAGCTGAAAGGATTCATATTAATAATTAGAACCATAAAACATCAATTCATCTTGAATGTAGGGGTTAAACGAGCTCTGTCATTTTTCAAGAAAAAGACCCAATAAATGATATATATGAGATGGATGAGTAATTTTTTGATTAATATTGAACATTTTTTGCATCTTGCTGCTATTAATTAATTATCTAGATTTTTTAATGATTAGTGTCGAAAACATCAGTTGCGCTACGTTATTGGCGCAACTCAATTCTAGATTATCTGGCTGCAAATTTTATGATTAAGGAAGAAATAATGAAGAAACCCTTATTTATTCTAGGTGCAATGGTTTTATTACAAGCAGCTCCGTCAGTAGAAAGTGCTGGCACAGTAACCGGAACGCTAGGTGCGACATTAACCATTATTACGGGGTGTTATATCAACGACGGGACGAACGCTGGTGGGATAACCAATTTAGGCACCATAAACTTCGGTACCGTCTCGACCTTAAATACCCGAATCAGACAGGCGTACAGCAGCACAGCTAATGGCGCGTTAAATTTATACTGTAGTGCAGGTACTACCTACAATATCGGAATAGATAATGGTGCACATGCTTTACTTGCCCAGCGCCGCCTGGCAGGTGGGACGACAGAGTTTGTAAATTATAATTTGTATAAAGACAATGGCTATTCTCAGGCTTGGGGTGCGACAGGCTCTGATCAACTGACTGGCACTGCGGTCGCGATTAGTACCGCCATCCCACTCACCATTTATGGTGAAGTTCCGACACAAACAACACCCAGTGTTAGTACCTATGCCGATACCGTCAACGTGACGGTCAGTTGGTAACAGGTATGGCTCTGGGTATCACGCCAGATAATTTACGGATAAATACCGATAAAACAGTGCTGTTAGGGTTCATTTTCTCACTGTTATTACTGCAAATTTATCCAGCTTATGCCGTCTCGAAAACGGCCAATATCACGGTTAATGCGACGTTATTGCCTACCTGCATTGCAGGTACAACGACGGCGGGGGCGACCACCTTTGGTACCTTGAATTTTGGCTCAGTCACTGTGCTGAACCGCCCGATAAGCGTTATCGGTCAAGCCAACAGTGGAGCAATTTCCGTGCAATGCAGCAAAAACACCAGTTTTACCGTATTACTCAGCGCCGGGCAGAGTGGGAGCGTCAGCAGCCGCTATTTAGTCGGAGGGCCGACCAATCAGCATGTCAATTACAACCTGTATACCGACGCCGCACATAGCCATATTTGGGACAATACCGTCGGGATTTCTCAAGTTGCCAGCGGGCAGCCCGTCACCCTCCCCGTCTATGGGCTGATTCCGATACAGAGCACACCCTCGGTGGGAATTTATACCGATACCATTCAAGTCACGGTCAATTGGTAGGGGGAAGCAAGATGACGCTGAACAGTTTCTATCCCACCTTCATGACATTACTGGTCTTTAGCCTGCTGGGTTTGCCTATGACAAGCAGTTATGGGGAAACGCTAAATCGCGCCTTTACCGTTAATGCCACCATATTGCCGGGCTGCATTTTAGGCAGTGGCAACACCGATAGCAGCAGCTTTGGTGCGCTGAATTTTGGCAATGTCTCTTCACTGTCAACGGCCATCAATATCGTTTCCAGTCAAAATGCCGGTTCAATCATTATTCAATGCAGTGGTACGCCAAGCATCACTCTGGCGTTAAATAGTGGTGCAAATACCACTGGGAATATTGCCACTGGCAGGCGATTACTCAACAGCGCAACCGGTGAATATCTGTTTTATCAAGTATTTCAAGATAGCGCTCGCAGTGTTATTTGGGGCAATGGCAGTAACGGCGGCACTGCGCAGGTCATTACTGCAAATAGCACGCTACAGCAGATCGTTTTATATGCGCAATTGTTTGCCAGTAGCTCATTCCCCACTGCGGGGAATTACACCGATACGCTATTAGTGACCGTCACTTATTAAATTACTTTTTATTTTGTGTGTATTTTACCGACAAGGAGTTCACCATGATTAAATTAACATCACTTGCGTCGTTGGTTTTATTTGCTTCGGCATTTGCTAGTAGCCCACTTTATGCTGCCTCCTCGGTACTTATTTGGCCCATCGATCCGGTGATCAATAGTCATGAGAAAGCCACTGCACTGTGGCTGGAAAATAAAGACAGCCAGCCCGTTTATATGCAAATTCGGGTTTTAGGCTGGCAGCAAAAGTCCGGACAAGAAGATTACAGCAATCAATCTGCGGTCATCGCCAGCCCACCCGTTGCCACAATTTTACCGGGCAAACGTCAGTTGATCCGGCTGATTAAAAATACGCAAGTACCAGCAGGTCAGGAACAAGCATTCAGAGTATTGATTGATGAGATCCCGCGTAAAGATCCCAACGAAGATGCCGCCACCCCCTCTTTAAATATGGGGCTGAAGTTTCAGATGCGCTATTCCGTCCCATTATTCATCTATGGTGATGGTCTGAAGTCTGA
Organism: Yersinia sp. LJYL362; assembly: GCF_048323875.1. NCBI lineage: Bacteria > Pseudomonadati > Pseudomonadota > Gammaproteobacteria > Enterobacterales > Yersiniaceae > Yersinia > Yersinia sp. LJYL362. The sequence goes on along the minus strand of NZ_JBLWEX010000274.1, from coordinate 24,443 downwards.
AGATGCCAATAATCCAGCAACATTTTTCCCGCTGAGTCTCAGCTACAAACTGGTGCAGGATAGTGGCAAAACATGGCTGGCTATTCGAAATCAAGGGCAAACCCATGCCCGAATATCTCGAGTCAACTTACAGAATACCAGTCTCAATAGTGGGTTGATGGGCTATGTACTGCCGGGCAATGAAATGCGCTTTCAAGTTCCTGCGTCTGCCAATAGCGGGCAATTAACTGCGTTGGTCAATAGTCATACAAAACCTGTCGTTATTCCCCATCAATAGACGATTCATATGAAGAGTCTTTATTGATTGATGCGCCGCTATAGCATTGATAAATGGGAATAACTGTCAATACGTTAGGGTTTGGGATGATTATCAAATTCAGGCTGTCGCCATTTTTGACATTGGTGTATGCATCAATGATATCCCCTGCATTTATACCACTAACGGTAAGGGGGGATGATTTGCCACCTCCGCCATCTGCTGCGGTGATGCCTGACACCACCTTATATCTTGAACTGGTGGTTAATGGCCGTAACTTTGGCGAAGCCGTGCCCGTGATTTATCGCGATGGCCACTATTATTTGACACCCGAACAGTTAAAAGCGGTTGGTTTCCCCGCATCTGCACCCAACACACCCGAAGTAGCTATTGATGTCATGGATAAAGTTCATGTCACCTATCAAGGTGACAGCCAGAGATTACTCATTGATGTTCCAAGCGAATGGCTGCCTCAGCAGCGAGTGAATACTACGGCAACAGAGGATTACAATCTGGCGCAAAGCAGTCTCGGCTTACTGTTTAACTACGATATCTATGCCAGCCAGGGAAATAGCAGCGGCCAACCCAGCAATGCTTCGGCCTGGACAGAACAGCGCCTGTTTGATCATTTTGGCTTGATCAGTAACACCGGAATTTATCGTACTAACCTGACAGATACCGATAACGTTACGGTAGAAAAAGGGTATGTCCGCTACGATACTCAGTGGCGATTAAATGATGAGAATCACTTACTGAGCTACAGTGCGGGCGACCTGATAACCGGCTCGCTGGCGTGGAGTAGCTCAGTGCGGGTGGGCGGCCTGCAAGTGTCACGTAACTTTGCTATTCGCCCGGACTTAGTGACTTACCCACTGCCGCAGTTTGCCGGTCAGGCGGCCATTCCCAGCACAGTTGACCTCTATATTGATAACTTTAGAACGCAATCGGCATCCGTTAACCCCGGCCCTTTTGTGATTGATAATGGGCCAAGAATTAATGGCGCAGGGCAAGCAACGGTAGTCACCACCGATGCGTTAGGCCGCCAGGTCAGCACCTCAATCCCCTTTTATGTCGCCAGCGATTTGCTCAAACCCGGTTTATGGGATTTTAGTATTTCAAGTGGCATGTTGCGCCAAAACTATGGCATTCGATCCGCTGACTATGGTGAGCCAGTTGCCAGCGGAGTGTTACGTTATGGCACCACCCCCTGGTTGACACTGGAAGGGCGAGCCGATATCGCCAAACAGCTGAATGTGGTGGGCAGTGGGGTCAGTTTGCGGGTCGGAAATTATGGTGTCCTAAATAGTTCTTACACTATCAGTAACGCCGGTGATGCAGTTTTAGGCAGTGGTATCGCCCCCACAGAAACAGATGTCAGCACCACACCATCCTCATCATCTCTGCGCTATGGCGGGCGCGGCAATCAATACTCGCTTGGCTACAGCTATAGCAACGCTTTTTTCAGCTTGAACGCGCAACGGATTAACCGCAGCCCAAACTATGGCGATCTGGCAAATTATAAAAGTGAATACCGGCCCAGCCGCCGTACTGACCAAATTACCGGCAGCCTGGGGTTAGGTGCGTATGGTTCAATCGGCTCAGGTTACTTTGACGTCCGTGATGCATTAGGTGAGCGAACTCGTCTGGTTAATATTAGCTACAACACCACCCTCTGGCACAACACCAGTGTTTACTTTTCACTCAACCGCGAATTGGGCAGTAAGGGCTATAACGCACAGATGGTGTTAAGCATTCCTCTGGGGGATTGGGGGGCTGGCAGTATCAGTAGTGTGCGCGATACCAATAACAATTGGAGCCAACGCGTAAACTATAGCCGGGCAACCCCAACTAACGGCGGGTTTGGCTGGAATCTGGCTTATGCCAATGGTACCGGTGAAAATAGTAGCTATCAGCAGGCTGACCTTATCTGGCGGACGCGCGCGCTGGAGAGCCGGGTTGGTGTGTATGGCAGTCAAGGTGATTATCAAAGCTGGGGCGAAGTCAGCGGATCACTGGTGGTAATGAATAATGGTGTCTATGCCAGTAACACTATTAATGATGCTTTCGCACTGATATCAACTCATGGATTTGGTCAGATTCCTGTGAGTTATGAAAATCAGCTGATCGGCACAACCAACGACGATGGTTATTTATTAGTTCCTAATGTCACATCTTATTATCAGGCAAAATTCCAGATTGACCCAATGAGCTTACCGGCAGATGTTTCCACGCCTGAAGTTGAACGGCGCCTGGCTATTAGCGAGCGCAGTGGTTATTTAATCGACTTCCCATTAGAACAAATCACCTCCGCAACACTACGTATCACCGATGAGTCAGGTAAAGATTTGCCTAAGGGTAGCCCGGTATTTACCTCTGAGACAAAACCGGTCAGTTATGTCGGCTGGGACGGTATTACTTATATTGAACAAGCTAAGCCACAAAATAAGCTGAGAATAATCCGGGCTGACAATGGAGCTCGTTGCTATCTGCAATTTGCCCTTAAGGCCAGCACAGGCATTCAGGATATTGGCACAGTAACCTGCAAATAAGCCAATAATAGCGGAAATAATGGAGAGGATATGGCCCCAAATAACATTAGAATCAGCTTTGTAGCTAGCCACTTGGGTATTATCGCTTTGCTGATATTACTGATAGGGCTTATTGCTCCTCCCGCTCAAGCTGACTCCTGCACCTTTTCGCCCGGCGCAGTCACCCTGCCGCCAGGCTCATCAGTGGCCGCTGGTAGCACCGCCGTTAATGCTCAGGGCAATACGCCGATGTCTTGTCTTGGTACCGGCGTCAGTTTATTGTCTTCCTATTCCTTGTCAGCCAAAATAGCCACCACTACGAATAATCTTAACCTAAAGAACGCAGCTGGTGACCTGATTCCTTACTCGATTTATCGCAACAGTTCTTTTAGCCCCGCACTGGGCATAAATGGTGTGCTGGACTACAGCAGCGCTAATCTACTGGTCGTAGGCCTAACCGGGATCACGGCCAGCCTACCGCTATATATTCGTACCGGAACCAACGGCGCAATTAACGTCAATATCAGTGCTGGTACTTATACTGATGTCATCAATCTGGCCTGGACTTACAATATTTGCAAAATCGCTGCGTTAGGCGCATGCATAGGAGGATATTGGACAGGAAGTGGAACGGGCACCGATATATCCACTGTGACCGTCACTTTAGTGGTCAGCAAAGATTGCGCCATTAATAGCGCCCCAGATGTCAATTTCGGTAGTTTTGCATTAGTCGGACAATTTAACCCAATCAGCCAAAATATCACCCTCACTTGCACCAAAGGCACCACCTTTAATACTTATGTGACGCCAGGGGATAACCCAGTGACGAATTGGCGACAAATGAAACTAAATTCCGCAACTGTCACTGACTATCTGCAATATCAACTGTATCAGAACGCTTCCGGCACCACACTGTGGGATGCGAGTTCAATGCAACCTGGTTCAGGAACTGGAGCCGCGCAGCTCGTTCCTTTTCGCGCGGTGATTAACCCCAATCAGAATCAAAAAACGCCTGGCGACTATCGGGATAATGTTAGCCTGGTTCTGGTGTATTGATTGCTAATTTTATCTGGGAGGCCCATTTTTCAATATCCTCAAATGGGTCATTGCCGGTTTTCCTTTATTTCTCAGTGTGATAATCATAATAAAATAATTTGTAGATAAGAATATTCCGAATGAGCTGTACTAAATCTGTCCCTGTTATACAATCTGCGGGCTTAAATAATAGCCGACAGACTTCTATCTAAGGAAAGCCGCGATTAAACAGGAGTGGGCATCATGACTGATTATGATAATCGGGAAAAATCAGCTGACATTGCTCTGTTAAAAGAAATGAACAGCTTACGGGATATCATCGAAAATAATTCAGACTGGATCTGGGAAGTTGATGTCGCTGGCCGTTATACGTTTTCATCTGCAAAATCTATCGAGCTGCTAGGCCGCCTTCCTCATGAAGTGATCGGCAAAACCCCATTTGATTTTATGCCCAAAGATGAAGCTCATCGGGTAGGAAAATTATTCGCCGAAATTGCCGCTGAGCGCATTCCTTTCGCGGGATTACAAAACCGTAATATCCGCGCAGATGGCAGCGAAGTCTTGATAGAAAGCAGTGGTATTCCACTTTTTGACGACAATGGGGAATTCAAAGGTTATCGGGGAATAGACCGTAATCTTAGCAACTTACCTTACAATGCCAGTCAGCGCCTCTTCGAGTTGGAATCCATCTATTCCAGTGCCCCAGCCGGCCTGTGCTTTATTGATACCGCCTTGCACTACCTGACGGTAAATGACTATCTGGCAGAATTATTAGGTAAAAAAACCGTTGAAGTGAATGGTCATAAGGTGGCTGATTTCTTGCCTGGTATCATCCCTATACTGCAAAGTGCCCTGCTAAAAGCCTATTGTAACGACAGCATCCCCGATGCCGAGTTTCAAATGCCGGATAAGCAACGGGTATTTTTCATGCGCATCAATGCCGCCAGATATCCTAGTGGTCAGGTGAGTGGCCTGTCCGTCGCCATGATTGATATCTCTGCACTGAAAAAGATGGAAGAGAAGCTGCGTAGCAGTAAGCAACATTATCGCAATATGGTGGAACTGAACCCACAGATCCCCTGGACTGCCTCCCCAGACGGCATGATCACCAATGTCAGCTCTCGCTTTGAAAAAATCACTGGGCTAACCCGCGAAGAAGCGTTGGCAGACAGATGGCTGCGAACCATTCATGCTGATGACCGTCATCCCACATTAATAAGTTGGGAGCATTCTCTGCAAACACATGACCCACTTGATGTCGAAATACGTTTTTGTCATGTGGAAAAAGGTTGGAACTGGATGCGTATTCGCGCCGTACCCAGTGTAGATGACCACGGCAATGTGGAGTGCTGGTACGGCACCGCAGAAGATATCCACGAGCGTAAGCTGCTGGAACTTAAACTGATTAAGGCTAATCGGCGTCTCGAAATTCAAGCCAGAACCGACTCATTGACTAAATTACCCAATCGTCGAGAGTTCAAGAAAGTGCTCGCCCATGAATTTATGCGGGCAAGGCGCTCAGCTTCGCCATTGGCAGTGTTAATGATTGATATCGACTACTTTAAGAATTTCAATGATTGTTACGGCCATATCTCTGGTGATGCCTGCCTGCGACTGGTCGCCAGAGCATTGCGTAAGTCATTGAAACGCAGCACCGATATTGTGGCTCGTTATGGCGGTGAGGAATTTGCGGCTATCTTGCCGGATACTGATCAAAAAGGGGCCAGTCTGGTTGCTGAGCACATTTTGCAATCTATCCGCGCGATGGGTATCAAGCATAGTGAAAGTAAATTTCGCAAAGTCACCATCAGCTTGGGTGTCACTGTCTACCAATCCCATCTGCACAGCAGCATTACTGATCAGTCTGATTTAATGCTCGCTGCTGACCAGGCGCTTTATTATTCTAAAAAGAATGGGCGTAATCAGTTTAATTTAGCCGAACTTCCTTGCTAGGAACGCAGCATTATTTCGCGACAACTTCTGGCACTTTTTTTAAGCTCGGCTATTCTCAATAAGGCGGCCAATCTGGTCACACCTCATACCACCAGGTTAGGAAGGAGTCTTTATGGGAAATACTGTGGTAAAAATCAGAGATTTCGAAGTTGACGATGCAGTGCTGTCCGCACCAGTAGGTAAAGGTGAGAACACGGTCAGTATCCCGTGTAAATCGGATCCTGAATTGTGTATGCAGCTCGATGGGTGGGACGAAAGTACCAGTATTCCCGCAACATTAGATGGTCAAGATAAACTGCTCTACAAAAAGCACTATGACCGATATCAAGATGCCTGGGTAATGAGGGTGACTTGATAGTTCAAAGATCCGTCACCCATAGCTAAAATTTATGAGTGGCGGTTTCTTCTTTCATATTCGATAAAACCAACTAACCAAAAACGAATCCGTTTCCTTGCTGGATGAATCGGCTATTAGAATATTTCCAGCACTTTGAATTGCATACAAATCAGCATCATATCTGGGGAAAAGAGTTCATATTCCTCAAAAAAACGTTGTTGCGTTTTACGCCAGTAAGCCAATGTGCGATCGCCCTCACCTTCAGCCAAAGCGTGCGCCTCATCAACCTGATCAAAGGTTTTCAACTCAACATCCGTCAGCTCAACTGCGCATACCGGCTCATTGCGACCATTGACCACAACAAATACATCACCCGCCTGCGGGACACCTTCATCATCTAATGCCGCACAAGTTGCTGTTTTGGTGCCATTGAGAACCAGCGCCAATAAATCATCCGCGACTTGTTCAGTATCACCAAAAGCCCAGCGTTCGGCGTTTTCATATTTTTGTGGAATTGCAGCCATAGTTTCATTATTCCTAATCGTAATATTATTGATGCAGCGCATATTATACCTCAACGCCACGAACTCACTCTCGCATCAACATAAATTTTCGCTACTATACCTAAGTGGCGGTAAACATATAAATCCCGCAAAATAATTTCAAGCCAAACAAATCTATCGAGGTAAAAATAAAGGCCTATGGGGACCAAACGCTTGCATACAAAACATTGGAAGATGTTTGTGGTGTTACTTTGCATCTGTGGCGCATTAATGCTGTTGCGATGGGCATCAATGATCTTTGGTTAATATCACCCGCCGCTAATGTTTATCTTTAGGTAAAAATAAGCAGCCACATTTTGGGCACACTAATGCCGTATTTTTATGCACTTTTTCCGTGCTTTGCTCAGACGTTGCACCACAATCCGGGCATTTAATTTTCACCTTGGCATTGCTAACCAGTCTTCTGACACTATCTAGAAATGACATATGCTCGCCTCTCAGTTGTACAACCTTATTAGATTACGTTAACCGGCGGCACTAAACCGTGGCGTGGTCAGCGTTACTCAGATTATCTGTACCGGATCAGCTTTCACTCAATGGAAAGAACCGGATTTGCAGGAGACAATGGAAAGAAACAAGCAGAAAATGGAAAGGTACGGGGAGGAACATTCACCACGCAGCATGGCTGGCATGCTTGGCGTAGTGAAATGGTAGGTAGGTTATAAGAAACCCTTGGGCTGGTATCAGTGATTCCATAATTCTTGGATCAACCCTCTGACCCGAACCTTGGAAGCACCAGCAACCAGGCTAATAATACGGTTAGCACTCAACGTAGAAACATCAGTATTCCATTCATCGAATGAATGATCGGCATAACTTTCGTTGAAAGTCTTTTTTATCGAGGATTCAGCTTCGGACATCTCACTGAAACTCTTGGCGTTTATTAAGCACTGAGCAATGATTGAGACTTTTTTCATGTTTTATCCTTGATTATCGGTCGCATAGTGTAGCACAATTGCACCCTCTCTGCTCGTATGCTGCTTAAATTGTTTTCAATTGAAGCTAACCGATTGATAAAACACTAGATTCAATAAATTTCACTCCACGTCTCATCTCTCGCTTGTATCACTTTTAGTTTTATAGCGCGCTCGAAAATTTGCCCATAAGCCGCTGTGTTGATAAAAAAGCCGCCTACATCACAAATTAGCAACAATAAATTCATTCGTTATTCATTTTTTGTACGCTTTTTATTCAATTTGCGTGCTATATTGTAATTGCTCTGTCATGGCCAAAAGTTTTACCCGTGTAGGTAACCCGAGGTGTCAAATGATCAGCAACGTCTTTCTCTATTCACTTTTTATTATCTATATCACTGCTGCAGTGGTTGATGGCTCACTACCCCTATTGGATCTGATGTAGCTATCGTCGTACCGCCTTACCGAATCGAAAATTCCTGCACCATTAATAATCTGCTAAAAGCGGACTATCGGCTCTGCCACTGATCAGATGAGATGTGATACCAGCAATGTTGGCTAAGCGGGCTGTCAGGGCTGACATTAGGATGGGAAAAACTCTCCGGTGCTCGCACCATTCCTATTCGTTCCATCAATGCTTGTGAGCGCAGATTAATTAGCGCAGTAAATGACACTATCTTAGGCAACTTTAATCTCTCGAAACCTACCTGCAAAGCAGCCAAAGCGGCTTCTGTTGCTAACCCCTGCCTCCAGAATGGGTAAGCAAAGCGCCAACCTATTTCGACGCAAGGAGAAAAAGGGAGTTTGGCTGCGGGAATATGCAACCCTAAAGCCCCCACAAATTGTGTTGTGGCTTTAAGCTCGACGGCCCACAACCCCCAGCCATGCTGTTCAATCAATAGCTGACAACGATCAGCCATTGCATCACTTTCCTCGCGAGTCAAGGGCACAGGGAAATACTCCATCACCCGCTTATCGGCATTAAGTGCTGCAAAAGGGGCTTTGTCTGAAGGTATCCATTGCCGCAGTCGTAGCCGCTCAGTTTCAACTTCAATCATGTTCTTCATTCTGCGCCAATCTTTTTACACACTTCCTGCATCCTTGTGCTTAAAAAGGGATAACCGACTCTATTTTTGTGACAATGTGCACCATCGCTGCACAGAAGGCCGCTGCCATTGATAGCTTGCATATTTGCTCAGATATCCCGGCAGTTCATCACCATTGAGTACCAGCCGATTAAGCATTAATGCCAAATCAGTATCCGCAATACACCATTCACTGAATAAATTCTTTCGGCCATCCGAAAGTAGACGTTCCAACCCTGAAATCAGCTTATGGGCCGCCTGTTGCCCCTGATCGGATAATAGCGGCATTTTCATTCCGGCGAAGACGACTTCGGTAGGCCGTTCAGCCCTAATTGGCAGGAAATCACTGCGTAACCAGGCTTGAATTTCGCGTGCTTTGGCGCGTTCTTGCCTATCTTGTGGGTAAATTCTCGCGTATTCCGCTGAAGGAAATCGCTCTTCTAAGTATTCAGAAATCGCTGAAGATTCAGATAATCGAAAATTATCGATAGTCAGTGTGGGCACACGACGAGTCGCTGATAGCTTACCAAACTCCTCACCCAGGTTCTCGCCAGCAGACAGATCAATAGTGTTCAGTGTAAAGGGAAGCGCTTTTTCTGTCAGTGATACATAGACCGACATAGCATAAGGGCTAAAAAAATCCGCATCGGTATACAAGACAATGGTTTGCTGACTCATTGGGAGCTCCGGCTAATTATCACTAAAAGATTACGTTAGTCGGTTTTAAGTGGACTGAAAAGTACCTTCTGCAAAAAGTTATTATCAGGAATAACACCGTATTGAATCATCCCTGATATATTGGGCATTTCCTACTCTGATAAGATAACCGCCCGGAGGCGGTTGCCATATAAAAATAGAATTACTGCTCCGCCGGAGTGACCGGTGACTCAGTGCTATCTTCGACATAAAGCGTACGGCTAGGGAAAGCAAAGTCTGCACCGTGCTGATGAACAATATCGATAAACTTCAAATAGCAGGTCTGCTGAACGGCTAACCATTCAGCCCACACTCTAGTCTTGGTAAAGCAATAAACCATAATATTAAGAGAAGACTCGCCAAATCCATTGAAATAGACCAACAAGGTTTGTTGGTGATCGATGTCATCATTATTGGCTAAAAATTGGTGCATATCTTCCACAATTGCGCCAACTTTATCGGCATCCTCATAACGCAGCGCCAGAGTGGTTTTTATTCTACGGTTAGTCATGCGACCTGGGTTTTCAACACTAGTATCTGTGAATGCAGAATTAGGAACGTACAGTGGGCGGTTTTCAAATGTCATTATTTTTGTCAGCCGCCAACCTATTTCAACAACAACACCTTCAATATGACGATCCGGCAAACGGATCCAATCTCCAATATTAAAAGGGCGATCAAAATAAAGCATCACTCCAGAGAAGAAATTACTCAAAATATCTTTTCCAGCCATACCTACGGCAAGACCACCAATACCGCCAAAGGTAACCAGCCCGGAAAAACTCATGCCCAAATGCTCGCCATAGAGCAGAACAACGACCACTACGAGCGTAATTTTTAACATGCGCGCAATAATTTTAGCGCTGGTGATATCACTACCTTTTGCTACCTGCCGTTTTTCCAACACATCAAATAATACAAACATCTTACGTATTAGCATTAATAAGATGACTGACATGCAGACGAAATTAACCGTCTTAGGTGTGATAAAGCTTATCTTTATATCAGCGAGCGCATTATTGATGATGTTCCCCATCACCATTACCATGACAGACCACAGGAGGAAGCTGACAAACTGCAATATGAAACTGTAACGAGAATGGTGCCGCCGCATTCCCCAGACAGATACAATTAATAAAGCAATGACACAACTGATGACCAAAATCAGCCCGACAATATTATCCATAGTAAACTGAGCAATCATATGCTTATGTCCTCAAACATATCTTATCACATTAGCTACTCTGCCAATTCTATCGCAATTAGGTATGGGGACATAGGATGTTGGCACTTTTACTCACAGTGTCAGGCAAGATAGAAGTGTATTAGATTTGGGGCCAGGCTACCTTGACCCCAAATCATAACTTATGAAGGTAAATCTTCCGCAGGTTTATCATCTAAAATTGTCAGCAGAATATCTGCATCTGGGGTTGTGATATGTTTCCCCTCAAGGAAACCAGCAAGTTTGGCTTCTGCATTATGTTCGTATACTTCATAACCTGCAATTCGATACCCTGGAATGCCATCCTGACCGCGAATATATTCATCACCGTCAATGTAGTACTCAACAACACCGCTGGCATCTTCAATCTCGTAACGTTTATCAAAAGGGAACTGTTTCATCACTTATCCTGGAAAAATATGCATAGTCATATGATGCCAAATTAGCACTATTTTAGGAAGCCTTAGCCGTAGCGCCATTAGATTATACATCTCCTCATTATATTGAGATCATTCGGTATATATACTGATTAATCTAAAGCTTTTAAAGCTTCTCATTGTTAATAATCCTATTTAATTCTCATGCCAAACAAGCTAATCCAAGGTAAACTGATGCGCCTAAATAAGGAGCAGGGATGAGCACTGAAATATTCATTGCAGTATTGGGCGCGGCACTGTTACATGCTAGCTGGAATGCTTTAGTTAAATTTGGTACTGACCGTTTAGTTGCCATTTCATTGATGGCAATTTTTTCCGGCGTCATCTCACTCTTCGGCATTTTCTTTGTAGGTTTACCCTCTATCAACGCGCTCCCTTGGTTGCTTCTGTCAGTCGCTTTTCACACCGGGTATTGTCTCTTTCTCAGTAAAGCCTACGAACAGGCCGAGTTCGGGCAAATTTATCCGATCGCGCGTGGCGTAGCACCACTATTAAGTGCCCTACTTTCGTGGTTAATTTTGTCAGAAATTCCGCGCATAATGGCGTTATTCGGAGCCGTCATTTTGGTTTCGGGGGTCATTATGATGACATTTGATGGCCGCCATGGCCCGAACAAACTCAATCTCCGAGCCATCATCTATGCATTAATTACGGCGATATTTACCGCCTGCTATACCCTATCCGATGGTGCGGGCAGTCGGGCCAGTATAGAACCTCTCAGTTATATTTTTTGGCTATTTATGTCCAATGGGATAGCCATGTTTGTGCTGCTTTGGATAATGCACAAGAATAGAATTTTTTGTGAAATCAGACAACATTGGCGTCACGGTATCATTGGTGGTGCTATGCAATTATTGGCTTATGGCATCGTCATTTGGGCCATGAAGAGTACACCAATCGCCTTGGTTGCAGCATTACGTGAGACCAGCGTACTGTTCGCCATGGTTATTTCTATCTGGATGTTAAAAGAAAAGCCCTCAATATTACGCCTTATCGCCAGTGCCATTATTATGGCTGGTGTTGCCATTACCAAATTTGGTTAATCTTCAAGCAACCAAGGGAACATCTATTGCTTCAATAAAAAACCCGAGCACAATCTCTCCCGTAAACCGGCTATACTCATAGAAATCCTATAAAAAAGGAGAATATATGCTCATAGGATTTGTTTTACTGGTTAGCACCTGCGGAATGGATGCTTGCGAGGCTCTGCCCGTGACTGACGATGTTTATGCAACACGCCATGAATGTATGGCTGTCGCTGCCCGCATTCATCAAAGGAGGCCTGATGTGGTCCTGATTTGTGGTGAAGTTTATCGCCATGCTGAAAATGACCAGCCTGAATGATAGACTAGTGTCAGTTAGAAGCAGATTGAGCCTATTGATTGTGCAATTCTTCCTAGCCCATCAACTTATAGCCCCGTAATGTAAAAAAAACATTAAACCTAAAGCCTGTTCTTCCTATTTAAAATGAAGCAATTCGAGATATAAACCGGTTTTTATCCTGTAAATAAGTTGTATCTTGTCAACAATATGATATGTAAGAAATGTCATATCGTAAGAGTAATAAAGTAAAAAGTCGTGCTACGCTTTAATTAAGTGACAATGACAATATAAGTATTAACTGATAGTTATATAAGTCCTCATCGAGAATATGTCATAACTAAGCATCCCCCCTTGGCAAGGAGTTTTGCAATGAATCCTCCTATATATGGTATCTGAGTATGTGTAAAGAACACCGTAAATAACGGTTTATAGCTTTTACATATATAGGATTCCAATATGCTCCAATTCGATGCTTATGGCACACTCGTCGCTGCAAGCCTGGTTCTATTGCTAGGAAGGCAGTGCGTTAAAAAGATCCCTTTATTACAAAAATATGCTATTCCCGACCCAATTGCGGGCGGCCTCTTAGTCGCGTTAATGTTCCTACTTATACACCAAATTACCGGTTGGGAAGCTCATTTTGATACTTCATTACGTGACCCATTAATGTTGACCTTTTTTGCCTCAATTGGCCTCAACGCCAATCTCGCCAGCTTAAGAGCGGGTGGCAAAGTTTTGATAAAATTTTTATTCGTCGTTATTGGTTTTTTGTTATTACAAAACACGGTAGGCATCGGCATGGCTAAAATGTTGGGGCTGGAACCATTGATGGGATTACTGGTTGGAACAATCACATTATCTGGAGGTCATGGAACCGGAGCTGCCTGGAGCACTGTATTTGTTCAGAACTATGGATTAGTTAATGCCACTGAAATCGCGATGGCTTGCGCTACATTCGGTTTGGTATTGGGCGGATTAATTGCCGGGCCCGTTGCACTTTATTTGATTAAACATTCGGCAACACCTCATGGAAGGCCAGAAGATGCACTGCAACCGACTACCTTTGAAAAACCGCAATCAGGGCGAATGATCACTACCCTGGTTTTAGTCGAAACCATTGCCATGATAACGATTTGTTTGATGGTCGGTGGCTATGTTAGAGAACTGCTGGCGGGAACGGTATTCGAATTACCTATCTTTGTTTATGTGTTATTTATCGGGGTAATTCTCAGTAATATACTCACTTATACGGGTTTTTATCAGGTATTTGATCGCGCCGTCTCAGTGGTGGGCAATGTCAGTCTTTCTCTTTTCCTGGCAATAGCATTGATGAGCCTACGATTATGGGAATTAGCCTCTTTGGCCCTGCCGATGCTGGCTATTTTATTTGTACAAACTTTGCTAATGGCATTATATGCAATATTTGTGACTTACCGCGTTATGGGTAAAAATTACGATGCTGCGGTTCTTGCGGCTGGCCATTGCGGTTTAGGTTTAGGTGCCACACCAACAGCAATTGCTAATATGCAAGCTATCACTGATCGCTTTGGGCCATCACACATTGCGTTTCTTATAGTCCCAATGGTCGGTGCATTCTTCCTGGATATTGCCAATGCTATCGTAATTAAGTTGTCTTTATTACTACCGATGTTTATACCATTGGGGTGATTTAATTGAGAGCCATTGTAAAAGTGGCTCCCAATAATGTCTTGTTCTAATAAGAAATAATTCTGCCAATTAACGGTGGGTCAGTGGTGACCACCCACTTAGCGCCCTTTTTTCTTGCGCCCAGGCTGAGTAAAGCGCTTACGACCAGCAGAGTTAGCCTCTGACTTTTCAGCGGGTTTTGATCGGCTAATAGCCGGTTTTTTAGCTACAACAGGTTTAGCTTTTGGTTTTTTTTGCGGTTTCTCATCAGATGATGAATTTTCAATCAGCTTAAATAATTCGGTCAGTTCATCATCGCGTAAATCTCGCCACTCGCCAATTGGCAGGCCTTTCAGATTGACGTTCATAATACGGGTACGTTCAAGTTTAGTGACTTCATAACCAAAATGCTTACACATGCGGCGAATTTGGCGATTAAGCCCCTGCACCAGGGTAATACTAAATACAAAGGGGGCTTCTTTCCTTACTTTGCATTTTTTAGTTACTGTTCCCAGCATTGGTACACCGGCACCCAAACCGAGAATAAACTCGTCAGTCACTGGTTTATTGACCGTCACCACATATTCTTTTTCGTGATCATTCCCAGCCCGCAGGATTTTGTTGACCAAATCGCCGTGATTCGTCAGGAAAATTAGCCCCTGAGAGTCTTTATCCAGCCGTCCAATAGGAAAAACCCGTTTACTGTGGTTAACGAAATCAACGATGTTATCGGATTCACCATCCTCGGTAGTGCTTATAATGCCAACCGGCTTATTTAGCGCGATCAATATCAAGTCACTCTCGTCACGCGGCTCGATAAGTTGACCATTCACTTTCACCACATCACCAACATATACCTGGTCACCGACTGCGGCCCGCTTGCCGTTAATAAAAACATTTCCTTGTTCTACATAACGGTCGGCATCGCGACGCGAACAGATGCCGCTTTCGCTGATGTATTTGTTAAGACGAATGGATGAGTTGGTCAGCATAATTTTCCGTAAAAATGGGACTATACCACGTTAGGTTGCGAATCCGAAAAGACTGCTTAACGGAGAGATAGCGAAGTCATACCGGCATCACAGATGGCTGTTAGCAAATCCAAATTACACAGTGATCTCTTTCAAAAAAAAGCCCCGACAATAATCGAGGCTTATGAGGATTTTTTACTGATTATATGGCATAGGCGAAGTTCAGGGTGACGGAACCATTAAGTTCTGTATCTTCTGTAATAGGCCCATTCATGGCAGTGGTTGATGCCAAAATTGGCGCAACCTTGATATCAGTACTGAATACTTTACCTGCCGCTTGAGTGTTATCAGCTGACGCCCAACCCACTGATGGGCCATGATTATATAATGCTGTTTCTGTAACGGCGCTAAATAACCCAGTAGACGAGCTAAATAACTTAGATGAGTTTCCATCAACTACAGCATTTTGCATATTTATCGTGTAACCGCCTATTTTCCCCGAACCATTAACCATACCCAGTCCATATGTACTGGTGCTTGGAGGATAGACTGAAGCCGCGCGGTTATCTATCGGTTTAACGGTCAAATATGTTGTGGCATCACATGTTATGACCCAATTTTTGGTCATTGCCGCTAAATTGACAAACACACTGCTAGAAATCTTGGTTGAACTTATCTTACCGAAATCATAAATCCCATTGTCGGGTGCATTAACAGTACATGAAGGCACAGTAAGGGCTCCCTTCACTTTCAATTCTGCAACGGGGGCAACGGCATACGCGGTTGCAATGCTAACAATCAAAAAAGGCAATACGGTTATGCCAGCTAGCTGCTTTTTCATTTATATATCCAGGGTGGGTCTGTACCACATAAAATCAATAATGGAAAAATGCCATGAAAAAAACACAACCACTGATTATTTATATCAACGATTGTGTTTGCATCTTGTAGGTATTATTAACTTTTGGGTCATGTTTAAACATCAGAAATAGCGCTGACTTATGTAGGAATTTTCTTATAGAAGACTATGTAGCTAGGCACTGCATAGTCAAAAATTAGTGATGACTTTTCTGTCTAATCACCAGCATTTAAATGTGGAGAGAGATAACGCTATTTCTGACATCCAGTGACTTGCGGGTAGTTACGACACACCAACATGAGTTTTCTTTTGGGCTCAAAACCGTTATCCAGCATGCATCGCTGTATATCAGCCGCCTTTCTAATGGTAGGAACAAAGGAATTTGAACCCAGTGGTTGAGGATAACCACACTGGTACATCATCTGTTGCGCGACACGGTCATTCTCAATGGTATGTGAAAAATGCAGTGAAGCCCCTGCTTTACGCCAGCTTATTCGTGAGGATTTATCAATACCCGAATCCGGCTTGATGGGGTGGAATCCACTATCAGCGACAAAAGGCAACGCCTCAAGTTGGCGTAGACTCACGGCTCTCCCCTGTTTTTGTGCAACACAGGCAGGCGTTTGTTCGTAAACGTCACAAATCTTAAAACCATGTTTAAAAACAAAACCTTGTTGCTCCATACAGTGGTAATACAACACAGTTTCGTTATCGGTAAAGTCTGGCTGAGGCCCTGGCAGAGGAACACCACATTTCCCCATCGCTACGCGGGCGTCATTCACCGTCGAATTCGGTCGCTGCCATTGCGTTAAATCAGGTGGTGGCGGGCAACCGGTAAGCAAAAAAACCGACGCCAACAGCGCAGGTGAGTAAATTAACGTATGTTTAGTAAACATAAAATCCTTTGATATTGAAAATATCAGCACTCAACAACCCTAAGTTATTAAGTTTTCCATTATGTGGGCGAAAGAGTGCTGCTACTCTCCGACAAGAATCACTTCAATTCCAACTTTGCGTAATCCATTCAAACTGTCGTCGGGAATACCTTTATCGGTAATCACCATATGGATGCGCTGAGTATCAATAATTTTATGCAAACTGGAACGGTTAAATTTACTGGAATCAGTCACCACAATAATACGTTCCGCCACTTCACACATCCGGCGATTTAAACGCGCTTCATCTTCATTATGGGTGCTCACCCCACGTTCAAGACTAATGGCATCTACACCGAGAAAAAGCATATCGAAATGATAGTTTTGCAAAGATTGATCAGCCTGATCACCGTAGAAAGATAACGACTGGCGTCGCAGATGCCCACCGGTCATCAACAGCTCCACGCCTTCGGCATCCAGCAACGAGTTCGCCACATTCATACCATTGGTCATGGCAATAACCTCCTTATGATTGCGCATATGTCGCGCTATTTCGCAGGTGGTTGTGCCAGAGTCGAGGATAACGCGGTGCCCAGGTTTTATCAGATCTGCCGCAACACGAGCAATGCTACGTTTTAGAGAAGTATTAAGGGCGCTTTTATCTTCTACGGTTGGCTCAACTGCTGGTGTGCCGCCATCACAAACCAAGGCACCACCATAGGCTCGCACGGCAATCCCTTGTTTTTCCAGAAAAGCCAGATCGTTGCGGATAGTCACCGTAGAAACGCCAAAGAATGACGATAAATCATTAACCTGGACACTTCCCTGTTGGCGAAGACGCTGAATAATTTGCTCACGCCGCTCACTGGTGCCTGTTATCCGTTTGTCCATTATCGAATCAGTATTGCTCATAGGTGATCCTTTCTAGAAGCCTTTCGTTTCATTTCACTTCATCTATTAACGCCTTTCCTTTGCCGGAAAGCAAGTCTTAACATTATCGAAAACCTGCACTCCTACATCATAAAAACCCTTTCATTATGTTTCTTTTGCGGAACAGATCTCAATTCCGTTATCTTTCATTTTGTTTTTATTAACCCATAAAGCAGTATTAAATGAAACAAATCGAAAGACAAAAAGACATCTAACTCATACGGAGAGGAAAGTGAAACATTTAACCGAGTTTGTGGCTGACCATAAACAGGATACAGGATGTGGCATCTTTGCCGTCTGTTCTGCTCACCCGTTGGTCTTGGAAGCGGCACTGCGTCACGCACGGGACACGCAATCCATCTTATTAATAGAAGCGACGTCCAACCAGGTAGATCAGTATGGTGGCTACACCGGTATGACACCGGCTGATTTTCATCGGTTTGTTGAACAAATGGCGGATAGCCATCACTTCCCCCGCGACCAATTAGTTTTAGGGGGAGATCACCTCGGGCCCAATCGCTGGCAAAACACGCCTGCGACAGAAGCCATGTCACAAGCGGAAGAGCTTATCCGCCACTATGTGGCCGCTGGATTTAAGAAAATCCACCTCGACTGTAGTATGTCTTGCGCCGATGATGCGGTGCCATTGACGGACGAAATCGTTGCTACTCGCGCAGCCAGATTAGCCCAGATTGCGGAACAAACCTGCAAAGAGATGCAAGGTTCATCCGACTTGGTATATGTCATCGGAACAGAAGTCCCCGTTCCGGGTGGCGCGCATGAAACCCTGTCAGAGCTGGCTGTCACCTCACCACAGGCAGCCAAGGCCACACTAGAAGCTCATCGCCACGCATTTGAACAACGGGGCCTGCATGATCTGTGGCCACGTATTATTGGGTTAGTCGTCCAACCTGGTGTCGAATTCGACCATACTCATATAATTGATTATCAACCGGAAAAGTCGATTTCTCTCAGTAAGATGATTGAAGGGTTTGATACCCTGGTCTTTGAAGCTCACTCCACTGATTATCAGACTCCACTCGCCTTACAGCAATTGGTCCAGCATCACTTCGCTATCCTGAAAGTCGGCCCTGCGCTCACTTTTGCTTTACGTGAAGCGTTATTTTCGTTGGCGGCTATCGAACAGGAATTGCGACCTGCGCATCAATGTTCAGGCCTGCGGGATGTGTTGGAAACGGTCATGTTAGAACACCCCGAACATTGGAAACATCACTATCACGGCAATAACGATGCGCGGCGGTTAGCGCGAGGATACAGCTACTCCGATCGTGTTCGCTATTACTGGCCCGATCACGATATTGACGAGGCTTACTCCAAATTAGTAAGAAATTTGGCGGATGAATCGATTCCACTGCCGCTGATCAGCCAATATCTCCCGCTTCAATACGTTAAGGTCCGTGAAGGCCGAATTACTGCAACACCACACGAATTGATTATTGACCATATTCAGGATGTGTTGCACCAGTACCATGCTGCTTGTTTGGGAACATCGCCATCCCATTAACACAATGATAATAAGGAATAAAATATGCCAAACATTGTATTAAGTCGTATTGATGAGCGCCTCATTCACGGTCAGGTAGGCGTTCAATGGGTCGGTTTTTCCGGCGCAAATCTGGTTTTGGTTGCCAATGATGAAGTCGCTGAAGATCAGGTTCAGCAAAATTTGATGGAAATGGTGCTGGCGGAGGGCATTGCTGTGCGCTTTTGGCCACTGCAAAAGGTCATCGACAACATTCATCGCGCGGCCGATCGGCAGAAAATTCTACTGGTTTGCAAAAACCCAACAGACTTTCTGGCGTTGGTCAACGGTGCAGTACCCGTGACACGCATCAACGTCGGCAATATGCACTATGCCGATGGTAAGCAGCAAATAGCAAAAACCGTCTCTGTTGACGATCAGGATATTGAAGCTTTTTATGGCCTGAAAAAAGCAGGGGTGGAATGTTTTATTCAAGGCGTTCCGACTGAGCCAGCTCAGGATCTCTACAAACTCCTCTGAGGTATTTTCTATGGAAATTAGCTTATTACAGGCATTAGCGTTGGGGATTCTGGCCTTTATTGCTGGCTTGGATATGTTCAACGGCCTAACGCATATGCACCGCCCCGTGGTACTTGGGCCGCTAGTGGGTCTAATCCTTGGTGACCTTCACATGGGGATACTGACCGGGGGGACTTTGGAACTGGTCTGGATGGGACTTGCTCCACTTGCTGGTGCCCAACCTCCCAATGTGATTATTGGCACCATCGTCGGAACTGCTTTTGCGATTACTGCCGGTGTCAAACCAGAGGTTGCTGTTGGGGTGGCAGTGCCGTTCGCTGTAGCCGTGCAGATGGGGATCACTTTCTTGTTCTCCATCATGTCTGGTGTGATGGCGCGCTGCGACAGGATGGCGGCCAATGCGGATACCGATGGCATCGAGCGGGTTAACTATCTGGCCTTACTGGCACTTGGAACTTTCTATTTTCTGTGCGCATTCCTGCCCATCTATTTTGGCGCAGAGCATGCCAAAACCGTCATCGATGTCCTGCCCGCTCGCCTGATCGATGGGCTTGGTGTAGCAGGGGGCATCATGCCTGCAATCGGTTTTGCCGTATTGCTGAAAATAATGATGAAAAATGTCTATATCCCCTATTTCATTCTCGGTTTTGTCGCTGCCGCCTGGCTAAAACTCCCGGTGTTGGCGATTGCCGCCGCCGCACTGGCGATGGCGTTAATTGACTTTATGCGCAAGGACTCCACTCCACCGCAGCCTTCCCGCACACAGCAAGAGGAATTCGAAGATGGCATCTAATACTCAAGTTTTGCCAGACGTCAATGTGACGGACAAACCGATGACTGATAGCAATGATAATATCTATGAAGATCAAACTATTGGTGCCGAACTGACCAAAAAAGATATCAACCGCGTAGCATGGCGATCCATGCTATTGCAGGCTTCTTTTAACTATGAGCGTATGCAGGCTTCCGGTTGGTTATATGGTTTGCTGCCCGCCTTGAAAAAGATCCACACCAATAAAAATGACCTGGCGCGAGCAATGAAAGGCCATATGGGCTTCTTCAACACTCACCCCTTTCTGGTGACTTTCGTTATCGGCATCATTCTGGCGATGGAGCGATCCAAGCAGGATGTGAACAGTATCCAAAGCACCAAAATCGCCGTGGGTGCCCCGCTGGGAGGGATAGGCGATGCTATGTTTTGGCTTACTTTGCTTCCTATTTGCGGCGGGATTGGGGCCAGTTTGGCCTTGCAAGGTTCTATTCTTGGCGCGGTAGTATTTATCGTTATGTTTAATGTCGTCCACCTCGGGTTACGATTTGGGCTTGCTCACTATGCATATCGTATGGGTGTGGCCGCCATCCCACTTATAAAAGCCAATACACGTAAAGTTGGTCATGCCGCCTCTATCGTTGGGATGACTGTGATTGGCGCTCTTGTCGCCACCTACGTTCGTTTATCAACTACGCTTGAAATCACGGCGGGTGACGCGGTAGTTAAGCTACAAGCCGATGTTATCGATAAACTCATGCCCGCTTTTCTTCCGCTGCTATACACCCTAACTATGTATTGGTTGGTTCGCCGTGGCTGGAGCCCGCTGCGATTAATCGGACTTACCGTGGTGTTGGGCATTGTCGGCAAGTTTGGCCACTTTTTGTAAGTGAGAGGAAACCGCATGTTAAGCATTATTCTCAGTGGCCACGGTGGGTTTGCCACCGGGCTGGAAAAAGCCATGAAGCAGATATTGGGCGAACAGCCGCAAGTGATCGCTATCGATTTTCCTGAAAGTTCGTCCACCGCCCTGCTCACAGCTCAGTTCGAAGCAGCACTAGCCAATTTGGATCAACGCGAAGGGCTAATTTTTTTAACGGATTTACTCGGCGGTACACCCTTTCGTGTAGCTTCTACTCTGGCAATGCAGAAAGCCAACCGCGAAGTGATCACCGGAGTGAATTTACAACTGCTGTTGGAGATGGTGCTGGAGCGCGATGGCCTCAGTAGTCAGGAGTTCCGACTTCAGGCGCTTGAATGCGGTCATCGGGGATTAACCAGCCTGGTTGACGAAATGGGGCGCTATCGCGAGGCCGTCGCTGTCGAGGAAGGCATATAGCATCATAGTATTAATCCAGTCGTGTTCTTATGGAGCACGGCTGGTGCGATATCCACAATTGAGCCTTGAGGTAACTGACCCTTTCATTATCCCTCTTTTTGATGAGTGACACTTTCGTCTAAAGTCTTTCCTTTCCTTTTCCTTCACTCGAAACACTCAAGTTAATAAATAAAATATTCATATAAATCAACGCATTTAGATAACCCACCCTCTTTTAGATCACGTTTTTCGTTTTATTTCTTTTTTGCACATTGACCTTTCATTTCCTTTTCTATAGATTTTCATTAAAGCATAAAGTGAATTAAGTGAAACAAAACGAAAGATACTCTGTTCTGTTTTGTGCTGAACCTTTGAAAATGTATTGCTAAGGACTAAGTTATGAGCGAAACCCATTCCACCTCTATTTCTGGTTGCGCCACCTGGACCGAAGAAGAGATCCGTCAGCAACCCGATAGCTGGATCAGAGCATTAAAAAATCTGGCAAATCAACGTGATGGTATCGACGCCTTTCTTGCACCACTTTTACAGCAATCTGACTTGCAGATTGTCCTGACCGGTGCAGGGACGTCTGCGTTTATTGGCGATATTATTGCGCCGTGGTTATCACACCACACTGGGGGGAATTTTGTTTCAGTCCCGACAACTGACCTCGTTACCAATCCGGTGGAATATTTATCGACCGACCGACCGACGTTGCTCATCTCCTTTGCGCGCTCAGGTAACAGCCCGGAAAGTGTCGCCGCGGTAGACCTTACTAACCAATTAGTAAAACAATGCCACCATCTGGTCATCACCTGTAACGAAGCCGGCAGCCTGTATCAAAATGCAGTGAAAAATGACAACGCGCTGGCGCTATTGATGCCACCCGAAACCCATGACCGCGGTTTTGCCATGACCAGTAGCATCACCACTATGATGGCCAGTTGCCTATCTGTATTCGCACCAGAAGTTATCAACCAAGTCAGTTTTCAGGATGTAGCCACACGTTGTCAGCAGATTGTCACCTCACAAGGGGATTTTCGCGAAAACGTATTTGGTGACCTGCCCTTCAAGCGCGTGGTTTACCTTGGCAGTGGCGGTTTGCAAGGCGTTGCACGTGAATCGGCACTCAAGATATTGGAGCTGACGGCAGGTAAAGTGGCCGCGTTTTATGACTCACCTACTGGCTTTCGTCACGGGCCAAAATCACTGGTGAATGCTGAAACACTGGTGGTGGTTTTTGTTTCAAGCCACTCTTACACCCGGCAATATGACCTCGATTTGCTAGCCGAATTACACCGCGACCAACAGGCGATGCGCGTTGTGGCAATATCTGCCGTACCCAGCCCTGAAATAGAACACGGCCCGCATATCCTGTTACCAGCATCACGGCATTTTATTGATGTCGAACAGGCCTTCTGCTTCCTGATGTATGCACAAATTTTCGCCCTCACTGAATCCATCAAAGCAGGTATTACCCCGGACACCCCTTCTGCCAGCGGCACCGTAAACCGTGTAGTGCAAGGTGTTGTTATTCATCCCTGGAAAGGCTGAGAGGAGCATGACATGAGTATTATTTCTACTAAATATCTTCTTCAGGATGCGCAGGCCCGGCGCTACGCAGTACCGGCTTTCAACATCCATAACGCGGAAACTATTCAGGCCATCCTCGAAGTCTGTAAAGAGATGCAATCTCCGGTGATACTGGCAGGCACACCCGGTACTTTTAAACATATCGCGTTTGAGGAAATCTACGCACTGTGTGAAGCTTATTCTGAAAGTTACGGGATGCCGCTGGCGCTACATCTTGACCACCACGAATCCCTTGATGATATTAGCCGCAAGGTGAATGCCGGTGTGCGTAGTGCAATGATTGATGGCAGCCATTTCCCGTTTGCCGAAAATGTACGTCTGGTCAAGACTGTGGTTGATTTTTGTCATCGCCACGATTGCAGTGTTGAAGCTGAGTTGGGGCGTCTGGGCGGTGTGGAAGATGATATGGATGTCGATGAGGAGAGCGCGTTTCTCACCGACCCACAAGAGGCTCGTCGTTTTATCGAACTTACCGGCGTCGATAGCCTTGCTGTCGCCATTGGTACAGCGCACGGTCTATACGCCAAGCGCCCCAAAATTGATTTCAAGCGTCTGGCGGAAATTAATGAAATCGTCGATATTCCGCTGGTCTTGCATGGCGCAAGCGATGTCCCTGACGAATATGTCAGACGTGCAATCGAACTGGGCGTATGCAAAGTGAATGTGGCAACCGAGCTAAAAATCGCTTTTGCCGCAGCAGTGAAGAAATGGTTTGGCGATAACCCGGAAGGTAACGACCCGCGCTATTACATGCGCGTCGGTATGGATGCCATGAAAGAAGTGGTACGCAGTAAGGTCACAGTCTGCGGATCAGCCAATAAACTCGTTCCTGAAACCGAAACCTCGCTATAAATCTTGTGCTGTTAAATGTTACCCGGCCATTGTCGGGTAACGCCGTTTATCCGCCATTCCAATATCCGAATCTTAAACGATAACCTTGTTCTGGCTTTTGACGCTTATTGTTACAATGTTATGATAAGTAGCTGAGAGCAATTGAAATCACGATGACAAGGGAAACGTTTTGAACACGAAAAGCAGAATGCGGTTGTGGCCACGGTTGGCGTTATATGCAATGGCTATCTTGCTATTGGCTGGGTGCTCAAACAATT
>NZ_JBLWEX010000273.1:0-27442 GCF_048323875.1 Yersinia sp. LJYL362 | reverse complement strand
AACGGGCTTCACCCAGCATTTCACGCTCTTCATCAATCAATACACCCGGCAAACCGCCCCACTGGAAAGAGAGCACGGCAGTCGCCCCCAGTTTGGCAAAGCGATCATATTGATGAGCAGCCACCAGCTCATTGTGCGCCAGCCCCGGCCGGATATCTTTGCCAGGGAAGGCTGCTCGCATCTGTTCCACCGCATCCAGCACCATTTCGATGGCACCATCACCCACGGTGTGAGTGTGTGGATGAAGGCCAGCACGGGCGCATTCCAGAATCACCGCATTGACGACTGGCGCGGTAAAATAGAGGTCGCCATAGTGTTTAGTTGGCTGCCAATCTGGGTTTTCTGCCGTGCCGTGGTTGGCACGATAAGGTTCGAGCAGGGCGGCAGTCATGGTCGGCGGCTGTAATACACCGTCGATAAACAGTTTCAAGTGATCAACAGCAAACCCCGGCGCGGGTGTCCACTCTTCATTTCCCCACAGGCGACCAAATTCCACCACTTCTTGCACCACGCGTGCCGCATCTTCCGGCCCTTGCAGGCTGTCTGGTGTCACTTCTTTGGCACCCAGAACGCGTAAAGTCAGCTCATTGCGCTCATATAATTGGCGGAAAGCCACTAATTGTTCGGCAAATACACGGGTATCCATCACCGTAGTGACGCCCTGAGCATTTAAGACTTGCTGCACATGAGCGGCAATTTGCACATTCTTTTCTGGCGTGGCGGAAGGGATGCTATCAAAGGCGCGCATGGCCGGTGCATCTTCCAAAATGCCGGTAAGTTTGCCGTTCGCGTCGCGAGCAATTTTGCCATCGGGTGGGACCGGCGTATTTTCATCAATCCCCAGCAACTCAAGCGCGCGACTATTGGCCGCCAGCGTGTGGCAGTCATTCGAGAACAACGCCACCGGGCGACGAGTATTAAGTGAGTCGAGGGCGGCACGGCTCATATCTGCACCTACCGGTGTCATGGCCTGTCGCTGCCAGGCTCGCACCGTCAACCAGTCATTTTCACCTTTAAAGGGATCACTATCGAGATGCTTTTGGATAATATCCAACGTCTGCTCAACACTCAGCGCGGCATAATTGAGATTACAACCGATCAGCTGTTTGCCCCCCCAAAACGGGTGCATATGGCTGTCAATAAGGCCGGGCATCATAAACTTACCAGCCAGATCGATAAGTTGGGTTTTCGGGCCGGAAAATTGTGGGATAAGCTCATCATTGCCCGTCGCCAGAATATAGCCCTGGCCCAGTGCGATGGTGCTGCACACCCGGTTATTGGCATCTGCCGTGTAAATGATGCCGTTGTAATAGATAACATCGGCGACAGTAGATTGTTGAGTCATAGTAGGCTCTCAAAAATCCCGTTCTTCCTTGATGTTGCAGCAGTTTTCAGATGCTTGCCACAACGCCAATGATTTTGGGAATAGGTGGGTCAAATAGCCATTATAGCCTGTATCTTGGGTAAAACTCCGAGTGAGATACAAACTGAGGCTGGTGTTAGCTTAAGGGTTTTTTAGTAATTCGGCTTTCATCGTGGCGGTCAGATGGCGCAGTATTTCTGTTTCCGAAAAACCTAATTCGGTTAATTGTGTCAATCCATCCAGACCACAGACCAGCCCAATCAAACGCCATGCGATATCACTGGCACTTATATCTGAACGGAATTCATTATTGGCTATTCCGGCATCAATCACCTCGACGGTGGCCTGATGCCAATCCGACATTGAGGTGGCGCAGGCGGCTTTAATCAAGTCATCGCGTTCGGCCATGACCGAGACTTCATTCCATAAACGCGTTTCTCGTTTACCCGCTTCATCTTGTGGATAACCCAGAACAAGAAGCACCCGCTCGTGGGCCGGTAAGTTTTGGCTGTTTATCGCGAAAGCCGCTAAAGATTGCTTCACTAATAATAGAAAAGCATCGGCTCGCAGTCGTGAAACCGACGTGAAGTGATGATGGACTTGCCCAACAGCCACTCCCGCCTCACTGGCAACACGGCGCACGGTGGTCGCGTTCATCCCCTCGGTTATGGCGACACGCATCGCAGCGCGCAAAATGGTGTCATGTCGCTCTTCACGATTCAAATAGGCCAAAGAGACTCCTTTATCTGACGCATTAATATTTTCATCATTATGTGATGAATTGGACGTTAGTTCAACTTTCCGCTATTATTGCGAAATTGAACAGGTGTTCAACACTAATTTATGCCTAATCCGAGCGTTTTGTATGTCTAAAAAGTGGATGATTTTCTACGTTATTATTCTGATGTATCTCCCTGTTTCTATTGATGCAACCGTACTTCATGTGGCTGCCCCACGGCTGGGGATCGCCTTGTCTGCTACTGGCAGCGAGTTACTGTGGATCATCGATATTTACTCGTTGGTTATGGCCTGTTTATTGCTCCCTATGGGGGCACTGGGCGATCGCATCGGTTTTAAACGTCTGGCTTTATTGGGGTCGGTACTGTTTGGTATGGCATCACTTGGGGCTGCTTTGGCACCGTCGGTTGCCGCGTTGATTGCTGCGCGTGCCTGTCTGGCGATTGGCGCGGCGATGATTCTGCCCGCCACTTTATCCGCAGTGCGCCATATTTTTACTGATGAACGCGAGCGGGCTTTAGCATTAGGAATTTGGGTAGCTATTGGCACCATGGGCGCGGCGATGGGGCCGTTGGTCGGTGGGTTATTAATGGAATACTTCTATTGGGGATCGGTGTTCTTAATCAATATTCCTATTATTATCGCGGTGGTTATTGCCACATTGGTGGTTATTCCTACTCAGCCGATGCGCACTGAACAGACATGGAAATTGGCTCCGGCATTGGTGTTGATCACTGCCATCCTGATGTTGGTCTATGCTGCCAAAACCGGGCTGCGCGGCAATGGCGACCCGGTGACGACGTCGCTGACGGCTTTGTTTGGTGGTGTGATGCTATTTGCTTTTGTGCGCCATCAATTGTCTACCTCTGCCCCGATGATCGATTTTCGTCTGATAAGTCAGCGAGTTATTGCCGTTGGCATAACAATGGCAATGACGGCGATGATAACGCTGGTGGGGTTTGAATTACTCCTGACGCAAGAATTGCAGTTTGTGTTGGGCAAAAGTCCACTTGAAGCGGGCATATTTCTGCTGCCTTTAATGATTGCCAGCGGAGTGAGCGGGCCGCTATCGGGATGGTTAGTGGCCAAGCTGGGATTACGTACTGTCGCCAGTGCCGGTATCGCCTTCAGTTCATTGAGTTTTCTTGGGTTGGCCTGGACAGATTTTGCCACGCAGGTATATCTGGCGTGGGGATGGATGATATTACTCGGTTTCAGTATTGAAGCTTCACTGCTGGCCTCCACGGCGGCAATCATGAGCGCCGCTCCACCAGAAAAAGCTGGTGCGGCGGGAGCCGTCGAAGGTATGGCTTATGAGTTAGGCGCAGGTTTGGGGGTGGCAATCTTTGGTTTGATGCTATCGCGGGCCTATACATCCTCGATTGTATTACCGGAGGATTTGCCCGCCAGCTTAACGGAACAGGCCAGTGCTTCTATTAGCGAAACCATTCAGGTAGTAAATAATCTTGGTGGATATGACGCGCTGCTCAATAGCGCCAAACTCGCTTTTTCAGCCTCGCACAGCTTAGTATTAGGTACCGCCAGCGGTTTGTTGATCCTGCTGGCGACCGTAGTGTGGTTTGCGATGCCGGGGAAAAAAATACGGCAATTTGCACATTGACCGAGGGGGCCAAATGGCCCCTGATACCCATCCACGACTTCTTTTTTTATTAAACTGTTTATTAACGGTTTAGAGTCTGCTAACTCTCTTTATTCATTAGCCATTGCTCTTAATTAAGTGTGTGATATACCTATTCACGGTAGTGATTTGGGTTTTGATTGATAAATGATGTCAAAACCGTATTTCCATAAAGAGTAAGGCTTTCTCTATGACCGCGCGGCCGTTCGCAGCACAACTCGATATTGACAGTTCAACTCAACCTGTCCGGGTCTCTATCAAAGGAGATTGGGTGCTGGCGCATTACCGCGTTTTGGAACCGGTCGTCACGCAATTTCGTGCCAGTCAGCCTCAGTCAGTGGTCTTTGATCTTACGCAATTGGGGGCTTTAGATACCGCTGGTGCGACGCTGTTAGCCCTGCTTCTGGGTGAAGATCGCATCAATCATCTGCGCGAACTTGCGCCTAAACTGCCCGAAGAACGCCGCACTTTATTGGAAACCGTTAGCCGTGTTTTACCTGATTTAGCCTCAGAGTCGTCAGAGAAATCACCTTCATTTTGGCTTGAATTATTGGCGAACACTGGCCGGTCGATGGACAATTTATGGCAAGACATCAAATCGTTACTGGGTTTTGTCGGCCTGACTCTTGAAGCGCTATTCAGCACGATTTTCCGCCCCTCGCGCTGGCGAATGACCTCCTTGATTGCCAATATTCAGCAAATCGGCCTCAATGCTGTTCCTATTATTATGCTACTGACGTTTCTGGTCGGAGCGGTCATTGCCTTTCTCGGCGCGACAGTATTAACCACTTTTGGTGCGGGTATTTTTACTGTCGATTTGGTGGTGTTTTCTTTCCTACGTGAATTTGCTGTGCTGCTGACTGCTATTTTAATGGCGGGGCGCACTGCCAGTGCCTTTACCGCTGAAATCGGCCTGATGAAAGCCAATGAGGAAATCGATGCCATCCAAACTCTGGGGTTAAATCCGGTTGAATTATTGGTGCTGCCACGGGTATTGGCGTTGTTAATCTCATTACCAATGTTGACCTTTATCGGTATGGTTTGCGGCATTTTCGGTGGGATGGTGGTCTGTGCTTTAGCTCTCGATATTTCGCCCACCATGTTTTTATCAATCATGCA
The DNA here is from genome assembly GCF_048323875.1 of Yersinia sp. LJYL362. Taxonomy (NCBI): domain Bacteria; kingdom Pseudomonadati; phylum Pseudomonadota; class Gammaproteobacteria; order Enterobacterales; family Yersiniaceae; genus Yersinia; species Yersinia sp. LJYL362. The sequence goes on along the minus strand of NZ_JBLWEX010000273.1, from coordinate 22,583 downwards.
AAACAGCAATGGATTACAGCATTTTCTGGTGGGGATAAGCAAAGCGCCGATTTTCGCTTTCCTGATTGCCATCATTGGTTGTCTGGAAGGGTTCAAAGTCACCGGCAGTGCTGAGTCTGTCGGGGTACACACCACCACCAGTGTGGTGCATTCAATCTTCGTGGTGATCTTGCTTGATGCCGTCGCAGCACTATTTTTCATGGAAATGGGATGGTGAGCCAAATGACACAAGAGCCAATCATTCAAATTCGCAATCTGGTGAATTGTTTTGGCAAACAGTGCGTGCATCAGGATCTTAATCTTGATGTGCAGCGCGGTGAAGTGCTCGGTGTGGTGGGGGGATCGGGTACGGGTAAGTCAGTGCTACTGCGCAGTATCGTGGGATTACGTCGCCCTACGGCTGGGCAGATTCATGTGTTTGGTCAGGATTTAATGACACTATCGGGCCAGGCGCGTTCCCAAGTTGAACGCCGATTTGGTGTATTGTTTCAACGAGGCGCATTATTTAGTTCTCTGACGGTGACGGAAAACGTGGCCTTGCCATTAATCGAAAATGCGGGTTTACCCCGTGGCGAGGCAGAGCGGTTAGCGCAGGTTAAATTAGCGCTCGCGGGGTTACCGCCAGGAGCGGGCAGTAAATATCCGGCTTCACTGTCGGGCGGGATGGTCAAACGTGTTGCTTTGGCGCGCGCGTTGGCATTAGACCCGGATATTTTGTTTCTCGATGAGCCGACTGCGGGTCTTGATCCTATTGGTGCGGCGGCGTTTGATAGTTTAATCCGCACCTTGCGTGATGCACTGAATCTTACGGTATTTCTGGTGACACACGATCTGGATACACTCTATACCTTGTGTGATCGTGTGGCCGTGCTGTCACAAAAGAAAGTGCTGGTGGTAGATACATTAGATAAAGTGGCTGCAACTGATGATGACTGGATTCAGGCGTATTTTCATGGCCCTCGTGGCCGGGCTGCTTATCAGGCAGCGGCAGCAATTAATAGTGAAGAGAGGTTGTAAATGGAAACCCGTGCTCACCATGTTGTCATTGGTTTGTTCACTCTCATTGTGGTCAGTGCTGCGCTGTTATTCTGCCTATGGCTGACAAACGCCGGCTCTAATCGCCAGTTCAAGCTCTACGATATTGTTTTTAATGAACCGGTGAGTGGTCTGTCTCAAGGGAGTATCGTGCAGTACAGTGGTATTCGGGTTGGCGAAGTGACTCAACTGCGTTTGGACAGTGAGAACCCTAATAAGGTTTGGGCACGTATTCGCGTCTCTGCTTCGACACCTATCCGCCAGGATACCCAAGCCCGTCTGACGGTTGCTGGTATTACCGGCACCTCAAATATTCAATTTAGCAGCAGCACCCCGTCAAGCCCGTTATTAGAGGGTAAAGATGGCGAAATTCCTATTATTATCGCCACTCCGTCACCGATGAGCCAATTGCTGGCCAATGGCGAGAATTTCATGAGTAACGCCAATGAAGTGCTGATGCGCTTAAACCAGCTATTGGCACCTGATAATCAGCAGCGGCTCATCACCACACTGGATAATCTCGCACTGGTCACCCAAACTGTCGCCGATCAACGTCAGGATATTCGCACCATGTTGCAGCAGTTGGCGCAGGCCAGCAAACAAGCTAATGAGACACTGGCACAAACCAATCGCTTGCTGCGCAACGCCAATGGATTGATGGACGGGCAGGGTAAGCAACTGGTTAATGATGCTGCCAAGACTATGGCATCGTTACAAAATACCAGCATCATTCTCAATAAATTGGTCAGTGAAAATCAAACTTCTCTCAATAATGGCATGCAAGGAATGAATGAATTGGGGCCTGCTGTTGATGAGTTGCGCAGAACATTAGCCACATTGCGTGCGGCGGTTTCCCGTTTGGAAGAAAATCCAGCGGCTCTGCTTCGTGGCCGTGAAAGAACACAGGAGTTTACGCCTCGATGATATCTCTGAAGATAATACACTCTACCGGTCGTGGTGCGCGGCTGTTGATGTTATCCGGACTGGCGATGTTACTGTCAGCTTGTACCATTTTACCCAGTGCCCCGGTATCGCAGGTTTACTTACTACCCGTGCCGCCCGCAGCAAATGCGCCGCGCGCGCAGGCAGTAAATTGGTCGTTGCGAGTATCACAACCGGCTACCAATCAGTTTATCAACAGCTCGCGTATTGCTGTGCAGCCAGAAGGGCAGGAAATAGCGGTCTACAAAAATTCGCGCTGGACTGATCCGGCTCCTATTTTAGTGCGTAATCGCCTGATTCAGGAGTTCCGCACTGATGGCCGTATTCCTGCGGTCAGCAGTGACGATGATAGCCTGCAGGCTGATGTTGAGCTGAGCGGCGATTTATCGGCATTTCAGGGGGTATATCAAGCGGGTAACAGTGAAGTGCTGATCCGTTTTGATGCCCGACTGGTGCGGATTTCAGATCGTAGAATTATGGCGACGCGACATTTTGAAGTTCGGCAACCGATTAAGGGCGCACAGATGAATGAAGTGGTAGATGCTTTTGGCTTGGCGAGCAATCAGTTGGCCTCACAGGTATTGAACTGGACACTGCAACAGTCGCCTCAGTAACAGTTATTTCAGCAAACAATCACTTACGTAAGAGTGGTGGCTATTTATCTGACTGAATTGCCACCATTATTTTGATGAGAAAATCACTCTTTTTCTTTTCTATTACCGGGCCGCTGATATTCTCGATAATAATATCGCCAGTGAGTCGGTAACCGCAATCCAGGGCATATTGCTTTAATTTCATCACATTCACGTTGTTCTCAAGACTTCCGGCACAACACATACTGACAAATTTCCCCGCCCGCAGGGTATAAGGTGATTGATGAATAATGGCTGGGTGATTGCAAAATAGGGTGGCAAGTGGATAGTTATCGGGTTTAATGTCACTACTTTTTAATAGAAAGCCATAATTGGATGTTAGATACCACGAATAGTCTTCGGTCATATTACCTATTTTTTTAAAGAAATCTAAAATATTACTTGTTTGAAGTTGCAATATACCGACTTCAACTTTTTCACGATCTTCAATAAACGGGGTGTTTATATTTTCTTTGGTCGTTGATATGGCATCTAAGCACTGGATATGCTTCTGTAAAAAGTGGCTTGCCTGAGCCAGTTTTTCTTGGTACGCCAGCAGTTCAGCATGTGCCTTTTTTATTTTATCTATGTTTTCAGACGACGAGTAATCTGATAAAACTGCCTTGATCTCGGCATTAGGCATCCTGGCCTCTTGCAAGATTTCGATCATATGAGCTTGGGATATCTGAGCATGTGAATATAATCTGTATCCATTAGCATCCCTTTTGGGGACTAATAGGCCAATTTTATCGAAATACCGTAGATTATGAGAAGAGATACGGGTTATCTCTTGAAACTTTTTTATGGTGTAATTCATTAGTATCTCCTTCTTATCAACGATTAATGATAATCGCAAAAGGTATTTCTTAATAGGCTCTTATTTGCAATAAGAGCCTCAGAATTATTGTTATTTAAGATTTAAATGACGAGACAGAAACTCATAGTTTCGCTCAAGATTGTTCTGTGTATGGAAATACTTATCTTCAGCATGATCAGATTCCATTAATAGGTTGTATTCCACATTATCGCCCCCAATTGCTTGAGCCAACTTATCGGCAAACTCTTGGCTTTGCAGTCGTGGAATAACTGAATCTTTATAACCATGCTGAATCAAAAATGGTGGTACATCTTTGGTAATATATTTTTCAGGATTCGTGGTATCCATAATATCTGGTGGCACCTGAGAGATTTGTTTTCTCATCAGGAAAGATTCAAAAGAATCTGCTGTTGAATGTTTTTGTCCATCGATACCGATTTGCTTCCATTGCTCATCCATCTTCAGGAAATTAATTGGGGGATACCAGGCAATAACCGCCTGAACTTTAGTCGAAACGTCAGGGTAGCCCAATGCCGGATCTTCTAAAGATTTCACATCTGCTGAGACTCCGGCTAATGCCACCAGGTTTCCGCCTGCCGACCCGCCCATTAAAACAATATTATCGGGATCGAAATTGTATTTTTTAGCATTAGCGCGGACGAATTTGATGGCTGCTTTTACGTCATTTATCTGTGCTGGCCATGCAGCTTCTGGGCTGAGTCGGTAATTGATATTCACCACCGCATACCCTTTTTCCAACCCGTAAAGTGCCGGGACAAGCTGATTATCCATTTTGTCACAACCAAAGAATGCACCACCGTGTACATTGATGATAACGGGGTACTTTAGTTGCCATTGTTCGGGTAGGAAGATATCCATTTTTTGCGCATCGGAGACCGAGGCGTAAGGAACATCCAAATATTTATGGGTAATACGCGATATATCTGGTGCTTCACCGCAGCCATTGGCACCTTGTGGTGGGCCTTCAATCTTTTTGCCATGCCAGTCAGAGGGCATTTTTATATCGGCATTGGCACCGAATAGTGGAAATATACTGAGACAGACCAAGGTAAGCAGCGCTTTTTTATACGGCAATTTGTACATGTTAATGTGTCCTTGAATCAGCTTTTGATCGTGAACAGTAAATATATGGCTTCGAGCTACTCTAATGTCAATATCTCGATATGAAGGATGATAGTCGGCACTGGGGGAACTGTGACGGCAGGGAGGTTATGTCAGGTTAAGTAAAGTCCGACAGTTATATTGACCGAGAAATTATAAACTTCTGCAAAATATCTGATTGCTGTTGCGGAAATATATCTTATATCAAATAAGAGTTGATTTTATGTTTCATAATGTTTGACTATTGTTCTATAAGTTGAGCAAAAGGGAATCATTATGCTTTGGAAAAATACCAGGGAACAGTTTGGCCGTATCACTATTAGTATCCACTGGCTGGTGGCATTGACAGTATATGCACTGTTTGCTTTGGGTTTATGGATGGTGACTTTAGGCTACTATGATGGCTGGTATCATCAGGCACCTGAAATACATAAAAGCATCGGTTGTATACTTTTTGCTGTGATGTTATTTCGGGTTATTTGGCGCTTTATTTCTCCGCCACCAAAGCCTTTATCCACTTATAGCCGGTTCACTCGCATTAGTGCAGTATTGGCACATCTGTTTTTATATATTGTTTTATTTTGTATTATGTTCAGCGGTTATTTGATCTCAACGGCTGATGGGCAACCGATCTCTGTATTTGGTTGGTTTGCTGTTCCTGCAACATTAACAAGTTTACCTGATCAGGCTGATACCGCGGGTACTGTGCATCTTTATCTGGCTTGGGCCGTAGTGGTGCTTTCACTATTACATGGGCTGGCCGCAATTAAACACCATTTTATTGATGGTGATATTACCCTTAAACGGATGCTGGGACGTAGCACCGATTAACCAACTGTATTATGGAGAATTAAGTATGTTTAATAAGACCCTATTGGGCCTGACTGTAGGCGCACTGATGTTTACCGCTGGTAGTGCCGTAGCCGCCGAATATAAAATTGATAAAGAAGGTCAACACGCCTTTATCGAATTCCGGATTAAACACTTAGGCTATAGCTGGTTATATGGCAGTTTTAATGATTTTGATGGTTCTTTCACTTTTGATGAAAAGAATCCAGCAGCTGATAAAGTGAATGTGGTGATTAACACTAACAGTGTTGATACCAATCATGCTGAACGTGATAAACATTTGCGCAGCAAAGAATTCCTGAACGTCAGTAAATTCCCACAAGCGACATTTGCGTCGACTGAAGTGAAGAAAAATGCTGAAGGTTATACTGTAGTTGGTAACCTGACATTAAATGGTGTGACTAAGCCAGTGACCTTGGAAAGTAAGCTGACTGGCCAGGGTAATGACCCGTGGGGTGGCTATCGTGCCGGTTTTGAAGCTAATGGTAATATTAAGCTGAAAGACTTTAATATCACTACTGATTTAGGCCCGGCATCACAGGAAGTTGAATTGATTCTGTCCGTCGAAGGTGTTCGAGCTAAATAACCTGTGTTGTTCTATCTGAAAGGAGCCTTGGCTCCTTTTTTAATATCGAAATTATAAAAGATAAGGCTATTTGACCTTATTTTCTGCAAAGAAAGGCCCTTTGCCGACTGAATCTCTGATGAACAACTCAGATTGAAATATATTTTCATTTGATAGATAGCCGCCATCTAGCATGGATATTAACCTGTTAATAACTTCATTTATCATGCCACTGACAGGATCTTTAATACTGGATAATGGCGGTAGCAGGAAAGGCGCAATAGGAATATTATCAAACCCGATGATGGAAACATCTTCTGGGACTTTTAATCCGGCTTCGTTTAATTTTTTCATCGCCCCAATGGCCATATCATCGTTACTGGCGATAATTGCGCTAAAAGGTAACTGGCTGGCTAATAAAGACTCAACTGCAGTGGCACCACTTGCAGGCGTCCATCTACCTTGCGCAATAAGTTTGTCCTGAACGGGTAGCGAAAATGCTGCTAATGCTGTCTTATAGCCAGAAAGTCGCTCAATTGCGGTAGGTGAATCAAGTGAACCGGTAATAAAGGCAATATCGCGATGGCCCTGATCAATAAGATATTTAGTCGCATTATAGCTGGAACCTTTATGATCGCAGAAAATACAATGACTATGATTTTTACGCAGCTTTCTGTTAACCACCATAATCGGTTGCTTATATTGATCAATAATAACATCCATGGCATCAACAGTTAAAAACCGGGGATAAATTATTATTGCATCACAGCGTAAGTCTAGCAGGAACTGAATAGCCTCTTGTTCCTCTTCAGCACTGTGTTTCCCATCAACCAGAACTAACTGACGACCATTTTTTTCTAATTTTTGCGCCGCTTGAGACAGGATTTCATTAAAGTAGCTGCCGTTATACAGGGTATTGGTGACCACCAATCCGATGCATTCAGATTTATTGGTCGCCAGATTTCTCGCCAGTAAATTTGGTCGATATCCCGTCTCTTCAATGGCTTTAAAGACACTTTCTTTAGTTGCATCACTGACATAGCCTTTGCCCGACAAAACACGCGAAACCGTGGCTTTTGAAACACCGGCTTTCTTTGCCACTTCTTGCATTGTAGACATAGGCTCTTCCTGACACGTTGAAAATTATTACTATTCTACACGTTACCGCCGCCGAGAAGCAGGTTGCCGGGCAGAATAAATTCCCTCTCGATGTCGATCATCATCACAGAATGAAAATTGAATAAAGCGATCTATTGAATTCTACCTCATATTTTAAGACTCTCATGTGGAACCGGTTACCTATTTATCTGGGAATGTTTATAAATAAGATCTTTCCGGTCAGTGAATTATTTATAACTATATGAATTTGATGGCTAATTGTGAGTTCGTGGCGATGAGGGGATTCCCTCAGTGCAGAAGGGACACTTAGCTCAGTGCGCGCCATTACGGGGAGTTGTTACTCATGTCAAAAAATTATGCCGCAGTATCGCAACAGATAGTCGATGCCATTGGTGGGGCCAATAATATTGGGGCCGTGACCCACTGTATGACACGCTTACGCTTTGTACTCAATGATAAGACTGTGGTCGATTTGGCAAAATTAAAAGCCATCACTGGTGTGTTGGGCGTGGTACACAGTGAAAACCAGTGTCAGGTTATTATTGGAAATAATGTGAGTTATGCCTTTGCTGAAGTGCTCAAATTGTTGCCTGAAGGTGCATTACCGGCAAACGCATTACCCCAGAAAAACAAAATCACCTTAAAGCGGATTGGAGCAGGGATACTGGATGCATTGATTGGCACCATGTCACCGTTGATCCCCGCCATCATCGGTGGTTCGATGGTAAAACTGCTGGCGATGATACTGGATATGACCGGCATTTTTGAGAAAGGCTCATCAACTCTCATTATCCTTAATGTGATTGGCGACGGCGCTTTCTTCTTCCTGCCAGTCATGGTGGCGGCTTCTGCGGCGATAAAATTCAAAACCAATATGTCGCTGGCTATCGCCATTGCCGGGGTGTTGGTTCATCCGGCGTTTATTGATTTAATGGCAAAAGCTGCGCAAGGCCAACATGTTGAATTTATGGGCGTATCCGTTACGGCGGTGAAGTACACCTATACGGTGATCCCGGCACTTTGTATGACCTGGCTGCTGTCTTATATTGAGCGCTGGGTTGACCGTATTACACCGGCGGTGACGAAAAACTTCCTTAAACCGATGCTAATCGTGCTGATTTCTGCCCCTATTGCCATCATGTTTATTGGGCCACTGGGAATCTGGATTGGCAGCGGTATTTCCTCTTTGGTATATACCGTTCATGATTATCTGGGCTGGCTATCCGTGGCAATTATGGGGGCACTTTGGCCATTATTGGTTATGACGGGTATGCACCGTGTCTTTACGCCAACCATCATCCAGACCATTGCCGAAACGGGAAAAGAGGGCATGGTGATGCCATCAGAAATTGGTGCCAACCTTTCATTGGGCGGTTCATCTCTGGCGGTTGCCTGGCGCACCAAAAACCCTGAATTACGTCAAACGGCGTTGGCTGCTGCGGCTTCCGCGATTGTAGCGGGTATCTCTGAACCGGCACTTTATGGGGTGGCATTGCGACTCAAACGCCCGTTAATCGCCAGCCTTATCAGTGGGTTTATCTGTGGTGCCGTGGCGGGAATCGGTGGGTTAGCCAGCCATTCCATGGCCTCACCAGGGTTATTTACCAGTGTTCAGTTCTTCGATCCGGCCAATCCAATGAGCATTGTATGGGTGTTTGGCGTCATGATTCTGGCAATAGTCATTTCTTTCGTCACAACACTCTTACTGGGATTTGAAGATATCCCGGTCGAAGATAGTGCGGATAGCCGTGCCGATTCTCCTGCTTCAACTGTTTCACACAGTGCAGTGAAAATTAACTAAATAAAGAGGTATTGAATGTCAGTATCAACATTTCCCGACGGTTTTTTATGGGGCGGCGCATTAGCCGCAAACCAGGCCGAAGGTGCTTGTTTTGAGGGTGGAAAAGGGCTGACAACGGTGGATATGATCCCTCATGGGGAACACCGTTTGGCAGTGAAATTAGGGCAGGAAAAGCGTTTTACCTTAAGAGATGATGAGTTTTACCCCAGTCATCAGGCCATTGATTTTTATCATCGTTATAAAGAGGATATCGCGTTAATGGCAGAAATGGGGTTTACCGTATTCCGTACATCAATTGCATGGAGCCGGATTTATCCTAATGGTGATGAATTGACACCTAATGCTGAGGGCATTGCATTTTATCGCGACCTCTTTAATGAATGTAGGAAGCACAATATTGAGCCGCTGGTAACACTGTGTCACTTTGATGTACCCATGCATCTGGTCACAGAATATGGCTCGTGGCGTAACCGAAAAATGGTTGAGTTTTTTACGCGTTATGCCCGAACATGTTTTGAGGCCTTCGATGGTTTGGTGAGATATTGGCTCACATTTAACGAAATTAATATCCTGCTTCATAGCCCATTTTCAGGTGCTGGTTTGGTCTTTGAGCCGAATGAAAATCAGGAACAGGTAAAATATCAAGCTGCTCATCATGAACTGCTCGCCAGCGCATTAGCGACTAAAATTGCTCATGAGGTCAATCCTGAGAATCAGGTAGGTTGCATGCTGGCGGGAGGGAATTTTTACCCGCGAACCTGTAAACCCGAAGATGTTTGGGCCGCGCTGGAAAAAGATAGGGAAAATCTATTTTTTATTGATGTGCAGGCCCGTGGGGCTTACCCCGCTTATACCAAACGCCTTTTCCGCGAGAAGGGAATTTCAATTGCCACCCAAGTGGGTGATGACGATATTCTTAAACATACGGTGGATTTCGTCTCCTTCAGTTATTACGCTTCGCGTTGTGCTTCGGCGGATATGAATGACCATAACAGCAGCGCAGCTAATATTGTGAAATCTTTGAAAAACCCACATATTCAAGCCAGTGAATGGGGTTGGGGCATTGATCCTTTAGGTTTACGCATCACCATGAATATGATGTATGACCGTTACCAGAAGCCACTATTCCTGGTTGAAAATGGATTAGGTGCTAAGGATGAAATTAATCCGCAGGGTGAAATTGAAGACGATTACCGTATTAGTTATCTACGTGAACATATTAAAGCTATGGCGGAAGCTATCGACGATGGCATTCCTGTCATTGGATATACCTCATGGGGATGTATCGATTTAGTTTCTGCCTCGACTGGAGAAATGAGCAAACGCTATGGGTTTGTTTATGTTGACCGTGACGATTTGGGCAAGGGTTCTTTAGCACGCAAGAAAAAGAAATCTTTCTATTGGTATAAAAAAGTCATTGCCAGTAATGGTGCTGATTTGAGTTAAATAATTCGCCGGGAATGGTGGCTATGGCTGATGTTCCCGGCGACGAATAATATTCGGATACCGCGGTATTTTTATTTTAAATTTATGATGTTTCACTCGCCACGATCGCGTGTCGAGCCTTTTTTCAAGTTAGTCATAAAATCCATAAATGCAGTTCGCAATGGGGCAAATATCGGATGCTTGCGATTCTCCATCATAGTTTCTGAAAACAGTTTCAGACCTAGTGCAAATGCTGCTGTTTTTTCTTTACCAAAATCCAGATCTTCACGCGCCTGTAGCCGTTCGATGATGCCGAGGATCTCATCATGATTCTCGGCTTCGAATGTCACTGGCGCTTTATCCAGAGGCTCGCCTTTGCGGTCCGTCAATGGCTCAATGGTGATTCGATAACGATATCCCGACATTAGCTTTTCTCCAGTTCATTAGTCTCTGTCGCCTTGGGTTCTAACGTTTTTTCAATGGTTTCTACTGCGGTCAGTAATGCTGTATTAATATGCTCAACCTGCTCTGGTGTGACATCCGAACGCATCATGCTGCTACGTAGAATATGGCGTAAGCGGTGCATTGCATCAGAAATACCTTCAGCCATATTGCCTTCAGGGCGGCGATTTACTTGTGCCAATCGTGCAAAAATAGCATCAACCATCTGTTGATTTTGTTGTAATTCAGCTTTACCGGCATCGGTAATTTGGTAGCTTTTACGGCCATTACCAGTGGCTATTGGAGTAACAAAATCCTGTTCTTCTAGCAATGTCAGTGTTGGATAGATAACACCTGGGCTAGGTACATATAAGCCTGAAGATGCCTCTTCGATAGCTTTAATCAGTTCATAACCATGGCTGGGCTTTTTATCAAGTAGCGCCAACAGAACAACCCGCAAATCGCCATGTTCAAACAAGCGATGCATTTTTTCACCACGCCCACGTCTGCCGCCTCTTGCGGCTTCGATTGCTTCAACTGCCATATGATGGCGACCGCCGCGATGCATTCTGTCACTACAATGGCGTTGCCCTTCGTGGTGTTCTTCACCACAACGATGACCACGTTTTGAAAAACCAAACATAATAAATCTCCTTTAGATATATCGAAAATGTTTCGATATATCTAATCTAGATCGATATATCGAAATTAGCAATAGGGGGATGTGAAAAAGATATATCTAAATGAGTTTTTTCGACAGAGTGGTGGATGGAAAGATAGAGGAGGAAAGTCACAATGGCAGTGATTTCTGAGCGACCAGAGGGAGTGGTGGGATATTTTTATGGACAGAGACGGGATAAGGGGATGCAGCTATAAATAATCCCCTTGCACCGTAGCACTATGGTGAGCAAGGGGAACCGAACAATCAGCTTTTCTTCACAAACTCAGATTTTAGTTTCATCGGGCCAAAGCCATCAATTTTACAATCGATGTTGTGGTCACCTTCAACCAGGCGGATGCTTTTCACTTTAGTCCCAATTTTCAGGGTTGAAGAGCTACCTTTTACTTTCAGATCCTTAATAACGGTCACCGCGTCACCGTCGGCCAGCAAATTGCCATTGGCATCACGTACTACCAGACCTTCATCGGTAGTTGCAGAATCGCCATTTTCTGACCACTCATTACCACATTCTGGGCAATTCAGTTTTTCCCCTTCCTGCCATGTATACTCAGAATTGCATTTTGGACAGTTTGGTAAACCCATCTCGCTAACCTCTTGAAATTAAAATTAATAAATATAAAAAAGTGACAAATTACAGATTACTGTATCGATATTCATCTATTTTACACTTTTTATCACATTAAAGGATAGTCAGACTATGATTGAGGTCAGTAAAGGGGAGGGAGGATTGCTTTGGTATTGGGTTGCTATACTTAGTTTTGTTTCTCATTTTTTGGGTTTATCAAAATATTATCAGCCCAGTTAAAGTTTGTTCTCCTGGGCGATTCCTATCATTACTTATGAAGTGGTTTATTTATGAAAGACAACAGGGATACGTTTCGATAAAAGAAAATAAGGTGTCCACGCCAATATACCAACAATTGCTGAGCTTATCGCACTTATATCGTTGCTTTCTAAAGATAGATTAAATAAGACGGCTGGAAGAACAGTCAGAGATTCCGGCACTTACACCACCGGCCAGGCCCTGTATGGCGGCGGTTGCGGCCTGAACACCTTGTTGTAGTGCGCTGTCGGCGCCGTTTTTCTTCATTTCGTCTTTGTAGACATCCGAGTTGCGCAGTTTTTCCATATACTCGGCACGGTCTTTCTCGGTGGCATTTTCCTTCAATGGGCCGAGTTTTTCTTTTGCTGCCTTCAGGCCGTTGATATCACCCTGTGTGCGAATAACATCACTGACCTGACTGCCTATCTCGCCAATCAGTTGTGCTTCGCGCAGGCGGTTTTGCTCTTTCTCTTTATCGAAGATGGGGGTGAGGGCGTTGTTGGCGTGTTCGACGTCGCGGCTCAGGTCAGCGACATTTTGCTGTTGTTTATCGGTATCGCGGAGAGTGATAGTGCCATCTGAAATAGCCGCATGAGTGGTGGAACTGGTATCACCACTATTGCCTCCCACGATGGGGACGCCCCCGCCCATATTGCTGATAAAGTCCTTGCTGCCGGTAAAGCCACCACTGCTCAGGCCCATGCTGCTGGTCGAGGTTTTAAAACTGGCCTGATTATCGAGATCCGAGAAGCAGAGCGAGCCATTAGCCGCATTGGGATTTAACACCGGCATCCCGTTGCACCTGACGCTCCATCACCACCGGCTATAGGTGACGACCATCACCGACGAAACCACCTGGGAGGCATTGTGTGAGGATAGCCTTAAAGGCAGATTGGGTCCGGGAGAATGGCGAGCTGATTATTGGCGGGGACTGGATCACCGAGGCTGAACAAGTGGGGATTACCGCCGCGCCCGGATTGATACGGTTGCAACTGTGGGAAGATGAGGTTTCAAGGCTTAGAAGCAAAGATCCCGGCCATGTGACCGGGGTTAGACACATAGATATTTATAAAGATCTTGATTTATATATTAATCCAGATTTTTATATCTCTCAGGTATATATTCCTTGTGTTCCATAGATTTCATCAGACCTAAAAGATCAGCTAAAAACCAAGATAGCTCTTCTTTGCCTGAACACTCTGTTAACCTATCTATTTGTTCGTCTGAGCAATTTTTCAAAACATAGTTTAAACAGTCTGAAAAAACTACAACTTCAGATTCAGAGAGACGAACGTCAAACAAAGTGACGTTTCCCCCTGGAATGTAATCAACCTTTAGAACATCCATCATTACCACCTTACATAGTCAGAGAATTTGTTTTTAAATTCATTTAGTTGGCTGCTATCAGGTCTACTCCACCGACCATCATTTAAACGTTGCGCTGTGTTCTTGTCAGAGTTCTTGAAAGAAGTTACAACTTCCCCATTAGGATCAATGATGTGGATATTTCCACCACTACCTTTAACGATCCAACGGCCATCGTCTTGAAGCAAAATATCTGCTGGTCGTGATTTCTGTACATCATTAATGACAGCCCCAACCGGACGCCCCTCACTATTTCGGATCTCAGCATGCTCGCCTTGCGTGATTTTATTACTACTCTCGTAATTAGTCGGTAAATCAGGCGCACCTTCTGTATTACCTGTGTTATTAGGTGATTGCGCTACAGTCTGGTTACCACCTGTATTATTTGGCCCTACATCAACCTGTCCTGTATTATTTCCAGTATGGTTTATACCCTGTTCTGGTTCTGGTAGTTGGTTTCCACCCGTATTCGCAGCCCCAGCTCCTGCAATCTGATCACCACCGGTATTAGAAAGGCCATTATCATCCTGTCCCATCATTGCCTGAATAGCCAATAATGCAATTTGCACGGGCATTGGGCAATCGCCACCAGAGAGGCATTGTTTTACAACATCACGGCCAAACTCTTTCACGGCTGCATCCAGCTTTTGCGCGATTATTGTATTAGCTTCACTCTGTGGTGCTTGTCCCGCAACCGGTGGAGGCGGAACTAATATTTGCAGCAGGAAGTTATTCTCCAGTGCATTCTTCCCAGCTTGTGCCCCGGCAACTGCGTCAGCGGTGCTGCCGCCAGCTAGACCACCGGCCAATCCTGAGGCTAGTGTACCCAGTGCACTGATGGTTTGTCGCTGCTCTTCGGTCAGGTCTTCACGGTTGATACCAGGGTACATCTTCTGGGCGATATACTCGCCCATCACCGCCCCAGATGCACCCGCCAGCGCACTGTTGCCGTTCACCTGAGCCATCACAGCACCCAGTACTGCATGTGCCATCAGGTTGGCTTCGACGTTGACTTTGCCGTTGGCATCGGTGGTCATATTGTGAATCACTTCAGCCAGATACGGCGCACTGGCACCCGCCAGGGCTTTTGCCATATCGCCACCGGCCAGGCCCTGTATGGCGGCGGTTGCGGCCTGAACGCCTTGTTGCAGGGCGCTGCCGGTGCCGTTTTTCTTCATTTCGTCTTTGTAGACATCCGAGTTGCGCAGTTTTTCCATATACTCGGCACGGTCTTTCTCGGTGGCATTTTCCTTCAATGGGCCGAGTTTTTCTTTTGCTGCCTTCAGGCCGTTGATATCACCCTGTGTGCGAATAACATCACTGACCTGACTGCCAATCTCGCCAATCAGTTGTGCTTCGCGCAGGCGGTTTTGCTCTTTCTCTTTATCGAAGATAGGGGAGAGGGCGTTGTTGGCATGTTCGACGTCGCGGCTCAGGTCAGCGACATTTTGCTGTTGTTTATCGGTATCGCGAACCGTGATAGTGCCATCCGAGACCGCCGCATGAGTGGTGCTGTCGGCGTGGCCTTCATTGTTGGCTCCAACCAGTAAGCCGTTGGCCATGTTGCCGACAAACTGACCGCCGATATTACCGCCGGTACTGATACCTACACTCTGGTGTTCAACTTTGAAATCGGCTTTATTCCCGATGTTACTGAAGCCCAGTGTGCCAGTATCCAGTGTGTTTTTATCGGCTGTTGCGGTAGATGCAATCACCGCCCCATCAAGCTGGGTATGTTCGCCGACCGTGATATCAAAACCACCTTTGCCTGCGAAGATGCCGGTTTGTTCCTGCACCGAGTCAAAGTTGCTGTGCATTTTGTCGCGGCTGGCATTGATGCTGGCACTGCCGGTCATGGAACCGAAATTGAAGCTGCCACCGACACTGGCGTCTTGTTGCTTAGAATCATAACGGTCACTGTCTTGCTGACTTTGCAGCAACAGGTCACGGCCCACATCGGCCTTGACGGTTTCGCCGCTGACCTGTGCACCTTGCAATACCGTATCGCGGCCACTGGTGATGTTGAGTTGGTTACCGGCATTGACCGTCGTTTCAGTGTGATTCAAGCCGTTGCCGCTTTCGCTGCCTTTGCCCTTGTTCAGACTGGCGGATATATTAATGCCCCAGCCGCCCTGACCGGCACCTATTCCTATCCCCAATGAACCGCCACTGCTTTTATTACTGCCATCCAGCGTTTGGGTCTCTTGGGTGGATTGCATAATCACATCGCGACTGGCGGTCAGGCTGGCGTCTTTACCCGCCTGTAACTGGCTGCCGTGCACCACTATATCGCCATCCGCCCCTTTCACGCCGCTCCCAGTGGCGGTGATATTCAGGTTATTACCGGCGGTCAGTGTGCTGCCCTGATGGGTAGTTTGATTGACGGTTTGTTCTGATTTTGATGACTGGCTGCCATAAGACAGGCTAATGCCAATAGCATTTTGGTCACTGGCATTCAATTCTGCCATCTGCCCACCTTGTACCGCCTGAACACCACTCAATGCCGCTTTGACGCCTTGCAATGCCGCCAGGCGACCGTTGCTTTCCTCACTGGCGGCTTTGGCGGTGGTCACCGCTGTGTTAACGGCACTGCCTACTGTGCCGGACAGTGCCAATGTCAGGCCACTCTGTTTTTGTTCGACGATATGGGTCTGGGTACTTTGATTTTCTGCCGCCACAATATTGACGTTCTTACCGGTCAGATTGATGTCTTTACCAGATAACACGTCGGAGCCTTTCACCGTCAGGTCTTCACCGGCGGTCATACTGACATTGCCCAGCACACTGCCCACCGTGCTGCCCACGTTGGAGATGGATTTGCCGGTGTCGGTGGTTTTTTGACTATTACTTCCAATCGTGACACCAATCCCGCCGGTGCTCATCAGGCCCGATTTTTTCTGCTCATACAGGTGAGACTCGCTCTCGCTCTGCTGCGCGGTGCTGACGGTGATATCTTCTTTCGCCCGCAGGTTAACATCGTTATCGGCCACCAGGTTGCTGCCGGTGACGGCGATATTTTTACCGCTGACATCGATGGAACCCGCCGAAAGCATTGAGCCGACCGCTAGTGTCTGGCTTTGGTTATCTTCGGTGTGGGTGGTTGTGGTCGATGCCAGACCTTTTTTCTTGCCGGTATGAATGCGCTGCTCATCATGCTGTTCGGTCTGGGTGGTGACGGTGACATCGCCACCCGCCGCCAGCTTCAACGCGCCATCGGTTTGCACCGCGCTGGCACTAAGGGTGATGTCTTGCGCCGCCTGTAAATTGATATCGCTCTTGGCGTTCAACTGGCTGCCAAGCAGGGTTTCATCATAGAGATCGACTGAGTCGCTATGGCGTTTGGTGGAGGCTTTACCGGTGACCTGTAGGCTGTCGGTCGCTGCACTGAGGTTGATATTTTGCGCCTGCACATCAATGGTGTCGGCATTGATGTTTGCCCCCACGGCGGTCAGATTGTCGACCTTAGCGGTCAACGCTCCACCGACATTCACCTCGCTACCCAGATGGCGAATGTGTTCGCTGGTGGCGTGTCCATAACCATAATCCGCACTTATCTGGTCACTACGCTCGACGGTATTGAGGAGCCAGTCGCCGCCGGTATTGACCTGAAGATCTTTACCGACACTCATGCTCGCGCCTTGCAGGATAAAGTCGCGTTCGGTATTAATCACTGCGTTGTTACTGACATTGATACTTGCCAGCGGCCCCAGCAGGGTTTGATTGCGCAGCACTGAGCCATTGCTGCTACTAAGTTGTTCAGTGTTGGTGCGCAGGATTAAATCGCGCCCGCTATCCAGTTGCAGGTTAGTCGTGTTTAGCCGCGCACCGGTCAGGTCGATATCACTGTTCAACGTACTGAGTTGCAGGTTATTGCCCGCCTGAAGCAGGCCGCCATTGCTGGTCAGGGTGATATCTTTTGCCATGCTAATGCGCAGATCATTGGTGGCTTTGATGGCCCCCTGATTACTTAAACCCTGAACATCGGTGAGTTCGATATTATTGGCCGCAATCAACGCACCGTTGGCCTGTAGATCACCCGGCTTCACCCCCGCCAGATAGACCACTGGCACCAATACGGTTTCGCCAGCGATTTCACGGGTTTCCATCAGCACGATATTACTGGTTAATGCCGCCATCTGCTCGGCACTGAGGTGGCTACCAAGAGCAATATTAAATGCCTTACTGTATTCAATTCCGGCGGCAAATAGCTGTTCGAACTGCTCTTGTGCACTACGGTAATCACTGGCAACCGTTTGACCGGTTAATGCCAGCACCTGATCGCGCACCAGACGCTGCTCATAGGCGTTATCCCCCAGACGTTTATGGATGAAAGAAGGATCGTTATTTAACTGCTGGAGATAATAATCCGACCCTTTCCAGTTATTCAGATTGGCAAATGCAGGGTTGGTTTCTATCAAGTAGCCGCCACTTACCGCGCGATCAGGAGCGGTGAGGCCGGTGCGATCCAGGTTGGCGGACGGGTTATTGATACTGCCAAGCGAGAGATCACCTTCCGGGTTTGGCGCGTAGTGACCTTTGTCTGTACTGAGTTGATACAGCCCACCGCTGGGAAGTGTCAGCGAAATACCGTTAAATTCAACAGCAATGTCTTTGCCGATATTGTCACGATTGTTTGGTGGAGAGATTGCACCGGAGTTTGCCCCATTGTTAATCGTCGTCCCACTGCCACTAATGGTTTTCGCGGTAAGACTGGAGGCGTATTGGTTAGTCGTATGTTCTTTGACCTCTGGCCCCCAACCGGTACCCCACAAATTGCCTTTATAGGTGCGGTAGCGCCACTCACCGCTGGAGGTGGTTCTTTCGATTAGCCGTTGTGCATTTCCCCAACCATCTTGGTTCAGCGTCACACCCGAGAGGTTGATCTCACCTTGCGCACTCACTTTACTCCAGAAGTTTTCCAGCGTACTGACATGCGGCATTAAGTTACCGCCCGCTAATAACTGAGCTTCAGGGCTTATCTTATCGATGCTGTTTTTGGCGGTAGTCGAGGTATAGTTTGTGCCAATATAATCGCTGTTCATGGAGCCGCCATGAGGTGGCTCAGCATAGCGTCCGCCTGGGATGTCGGGGTTTTCCGCCGTCCAGTAGCCCGTCCCACTCACTGTACCTGCCGCCACGAAATTGCTATTGGCGGTTAAGATATGACGGCTATTAGTCAGCTTGCTGGCGTAAACCAGCAGATCTTTGCCTGATTCAATCAGACCAGAAATATTGAGAATTTGAGCCGCTGTCTGATAATTCCCGCCATTATCTTGCCCACCCGCCAGAATGACTTTACCCATACCTAAAATGGTGGTGGTCGGGGCGCTGTCTGTGTTGGTGACGGTATCACTGTTCTCAAGCACCGGTGCCAGCAAGGTTAATGTGCCATTTTCATCTGTTGCGCCGATAAGGGCTTTAGGGCCGGAGTTGGTGATGCGATCTCGCGCTTTGAGTGTGGCTTCAGCCCCAATAATGCTGC
Source organism: Yersinia sp. LJYL362 (assembly GCF_048323875.1). Lineage (NCBI taxonomy): Bacteria > Pseudomonadati > Pseudomonadota > Gammaproteobacteria > Enterobacterales > Yersiniaceae > Yersinia > Yersinia sp. LJYL362. Next base: position 3,483 of record NZ_JBLWEX010000273.1, on the reverse strand, counting down.
CACTGTTGAACAAGGTGGTGGAGTCGGTGCTGAGTTTTCGGCCTGCTAACAACTGCCCACCATTGGTTAAGGCACCCTGAGTGGTAAAGGTTAAGTCTCGTCCAGCCTGGAGGGTGGAACCTGCCAGATTGTTGAAATCACTCAGTAAACCAATAGTCAGATCCTGACTGGCACTGACTTTACCTGCGCTGCCATCAAACTGACCAAGATTCAACGAGATATTATTCGCCGCCAGTGCGCCGCCTTGGTTATTGAGTTTTTGAGCTGCATTTGCGCCCGCAGTAATGGTCAGCGAGCCAATAGAGATGATGTTGGCGCGTTGTGTGCTGACATCACCACTGTTGGCAATAATATTCATCTCGCGGGCTTGCGTGTGGCTGTCGGCAAGACTCACCCGACTGCCGGTTAATGTCATGGCCCCAGCCGCGATGGTTTGACCTTGTGCGATCAAATCCTGATGGGTGGTTACCGCCAGGTTACCCGCATCAGTCAGATGGCCATCACTCTGTATCCCAGCACCCAACAGGCTGGTGCTGTTGCTATCAAGGCGCTGTGCCTGCACCGCCACGTTGCCTTTAGAGAGCAGGGTGCCTGCGCGGTTATCCAGATAACCAGCCAGATTGAGATTGAAATCCGTGATGCCGGTTTGTGCGATGACACCGCCGAAGTTAGAGAGTGATTGCGCGGTGAGAGTTATCTGATCAGCAATCAGGCTGGCTTTATCAGTACGTAGTAGGGTGGTTGTCCCTGCCGACAACTGCGTCGCGGCTTTAACCACGGCTTCAGTTAAGGTGATATCGCCCGATTTGGCCGCGAGAGTGATGGCATTAGCCTGAGTCTGGCTAGCGGTTAAATCAAGTTGGCTACCTGACAGCGCTAATGTACCCGTAGCGATATTCTGCCCTTGAGCAATCAAGCTGTGCTCTGTGGTGATAGTCAAATCACTGTTGTTGGCTCGGCTACCATTTGCTGTCAAACCCGCTGCTATCATGGAGGGATTGCTACTGAGTAAGTCGTTGGCTTTCAGTTGGAGGTTGCCAAGTGCGGCAATGGAACCACTGTTAGCGACACTCCCGTCAGACTGCCACTGTAGTGCGCCTTGGGTATAAACGGAGCCGGAGTTAGCCGCATTGCCATGCACGGTTAACTCGCTGTTCCCCGCGCCATAGAGGCTACCACTGTTATCCAAATTAGCTTTGGTCAACAGGTGCAAATTGCCCCTGGCGGCATACAGGCTGCCCTTATTGGTTAGGTCACCGGTGGCAGAAAGCGCCATTTGGTCACCCGCGCTATACAGGGTGCCGCTATTGTTGAGATAGCCCTCTGTGGATAACTGCATATCCCCGCGAGTTTGTATCACACTGCTGTTAGCCAGATTGCCCGCAGAGGCTAACGTCAATTGTTGTTCGGTGTAGATCTCACCCCGATTTTCGGCGTTTCCGTTAATCGTAAATTGCCCAACACCGGCGGCATACAGAGTCCCGCTGTTAAACAGGCTATTAGTGTTCAATGACAAATCCCGACCGGCCAGTAGGGCGCTGCTGTTATCAGTATTGGTGTTGCTGATACTGAGCGCCGTCAGTTGCATATCTCGTCCGGCTTCCAGTTTGTACTGATTAGTCAGTGCGCCGCTGGTAGTAAAGGCCAGATCACGCCCCGCCGTGAGCCGTGCGCCAGCCTGGTGAGTGAAATCACTTTGCAGGCGTATCCACATATCGGTCGCTGCTGCAATTTCCCCTTTGCTGCTATCAAGTTTGGCGAGATTGAGCTGGATATTATCGGCATGCAATTTACCACCACTGTTGTTCAGGGTTTGTTTCGAGTTTGCTGCGGCGGTGATCGCAAGGGTTCCGGGAGTGAGCACTGTCGCGTCTTGCGTAGAAATATCGCCGTCGCGGGCCGTGATAGTGATATTGCCAGCCTGAGTTTGGCTACCGGTGAGGTCAACACGGCTGCCAGATAACGTCATGGCACCCGCAGCCACATTTTGCCCTTGGGCAATCAATGCCTGACGCGTGGCGATATTCAGTTCACCACTCTGAGCCAGCTTGCCATCGCTCTGCACTCCGGCACCGAGCAAACTGTTGCCATTGCTGTTCAGCGTTTCGGCTTGTAACGAGAGTTTGCCACCAGAGAGGATTTTGCCATCACGGTTATCAATGTTACCCGGCAGATTCAGATTGAAATCTGTGGTTCCCGTTTGAGCTATCACCCCCCCGACATTGGAGAGTGCTTGCGCGTCGAGTGTCACTTGCCCGGCAACCAGATTGGCATTGTCGGTACGTAGTTGTGAGGCGGTTGAGGCAGAAAGATTCTGGCTGGCGGATAATCTGGCTCCGCTGAGATCAATTGGCCCACCTTGTGAGGTCAAAGAGATATCACGGCTCTGTGTTTGACTGCCACTCAGATCGATACTGTGCGCGTTGAGATTCTGCGCCGTACCACTGACATTTTTCCCTTGGGCGATTAGCTGCCCGTTGGCTTCAATGCTAAGAGTGCCGCTGGTAACACTGCTGTTGTCGGATTTGACACCCGCACCTAAGAGAGAATCGCGGTTACTGTTTACCTCAGCCGCGCGCAGAACGGTATCCCCCGCGGCGGCAATGGTGCCACTGTTACTGAGCTTACCCGCCGTCGTGAGTTGGGTATCACCACTGGCGTAGAGCACACCTGAGTTATCAATATCGGCGGAAGTCTTCACCGCCAGCTGTGTCGCACTGTTGATCTGGCCGCTGTTGATCAGCATGCCATCAGCCGTGATAGTAATATCGCCAGCTGAAGCGCCTATCTCGCCCGCGTTACGCACACCGACACCGCTTTCAGTCCCAATCAGGCGAATTTTACCCGCATACATGCCGCCCAAATTGGCAACATCCACCGCCACTGTCGGGTGCGGGCTGCCATCGGCGGCTTTGGCATTTATATTTTGATGTGCGGCATCAATCTGATTGCGCCCGGCGGTGACTTTTAGGTCATTGGCCCAGAGACCAGCATTGACTTTAACGGAACGGGCGATCAGATCAGTATGATCCTGGCGGCTGCTGTCCAGGCCTTTACCCTGAATAACAATCTCACCCCGATCCACATCGTAGCCAGTAAGTTGGCCGTTATTGAGCTGCGCCTGACCGGTCGTTAAGGTCGCGCGGTTGGCATTAATAAAACCGCAGCCTTCGCAGGTAATGCCTGCTGGGTTGGCGATAACCACCTGCGCTTTGCGCCCGGCTACCTCGATATAACCGTTGAGTCTGCTGGGGTCACGGCTGTTGACTTCATTGAGGATAATACTGGCTTCACCGCGCGCCAGCGACGGGTTACCGCTGATAAAACCGCCGAGTTGCGTCTGATTGACACCCTGTCCGTTATTGAGGATCACGCCACGATTATCGACATCAAACTGGCTGTAAACGTTACGTGAAACGCCACCACTGCTGGGTGCCTGGATATTCACCTGTGGCGTGCCGTTAGCGCTGCTGATAATGGTTG